>JBGAUX010000030.1:0-13219 GCA_044228405.1 Candidatus Altimarinota bacterium
GATATCTAGATTACTATAATCTCAGCGCGCAACTTTCTTGCGAAAGAAACACAGACCTAAAATTAAAGTATAACCATGTTTTCCATAGGGCTTACAAAAGTTTAGGGAAGAATCTGACTTAAAATATCTTATTAACAAAGGACACATATAAAATAGTCTTTTGTATCGATAGTTTAATTTGTAACAATTAAGTATCTTCGATGATTTTAAGTCAGGTTTCTCCCTAAATTCAGAAGTAACCGTGGGTGGTTTTTATTTTTGTTTTGTTTCAAAGGACAAGTACAAACTCATTATACTACAAATTCATTATTTTTGCAAGTACTTAGATGCGAAAGTATCAAAGTCGCTTCTTTTATATACTTGGTAAGCACTTAACAATGCTCCAGTGCCCATATCTTGAACAGCAAGTTTTAGCCCCTTAACTGGTTTAATGCTATTACTTAGGTGGTAGAAAAAATTCTTATAGTTTACTCCAAAGTGCTTCTCTCCTCCTAGAGCTGTGTAATACACCTTTGCGACAACAACTTCTATTGCTTCACCATCCACTACGGCAACAGTGTAGCCTTTATCGCTAGGAACACTATTGGATTTGTACTGTTCAATCAAAAGGTCCACCGCTGTACGGTCATAAATTTTGTCTACAATCTTCACGTTTACTCCTTTAATAGGTTCTAAACCTTTTGCCCTAATTAAATCATTTAAAGTAGATTCTGGCATGCGTGCAACACTCCTTGCGTAGTGCCCGACGCTAATCGCTTCGAATATGTTATTATTTTTTGTATAGGTTGCAACTCCTGTTTCACGATCAAAAGGTACTGGCTCCAAAACCGAAAGATTACACTTTATGTACGCATCATGGGGTTGGCTTGAACTCCATAAACAGACTCCTTCAACTGGATCAACCCCCGACTCTTTCAATAACTTTTTTATTTTGGCAGGTTTAGTTTTATTTTCTGTTATTCTGAGATACGCCTTAAGTCCTATTACAACAGTTTTATTTCCATCAATTAATATAGTTGCTTCACCTCCACTATGTCTCACTGGAATCCTTACTCTTCCTTCGTGAACCCTTAATTCTATTTCTTCCCCATCTACCCAAAGTGATTGTGTTTCGGTTTGAGACAATTGTGATTCGTCTCCATTAATAACCTTTTTAACTCTAGTTTGCCATGCTATATGATCTTTTTTGCTACTCCAGGCGACTTTCTTTGCCACTCTTGCCAACTGAAATTTATGTAACTTTAATTTCTCAGTTATGTCCGCTATGTTTGATGTGAATAGAACAAAAGTAGCATTTTCTTCTTCATTACAAACAAAAATTGTACGATCTAGTTGTGGAATAACAATTGCTACGTATGGTGTTACTCTCCATGAATCTTTTGTAGGTTCTTCTCCATTAATAGCTGTACAATCCTCAAGATTTACCCCCAAATCATATAGTAATTCACAAATTAATTCAGTTCTTGGATATTGTATTATATTATCATCATCAGCTTCTTTCCCTGGATTGTGTTTACCATCTGTAGCAGATGGAGGGAGTATAACTCCACCAAAACGAACTACTTTCATCAGTGTTAAAAGTGATTTTTCTTCTTCAGGCTCAAATTCAGGCCCAAATTCAGGCTCAAACAAAATATTGCGCAATGGAAGTTTAGCCCTAATACCGCTAATAATATGGCTCAATCTGACCTGTATTTCACCATTAAAGTGTTTAACTTTATATATCAAATCTCTAATTCGTTCGGAGATATCATTGAAGTCGTAAGGGGTTTTGGCTACCTCTATTAATCCAGTTAATTCATCTAGTCTGGTGTTTGCCTCAGCTATATCCATAAACAAAAATACGATCTACCACTATATAAACATTTGCGCCGTTTGTCAACACGTCCGTAATGGTTCAATAGCTTGGAAACACTTGGAGTAAAATAATACAAGTAAATAACCAAGCAAAACATGGCATATACAACTAATCCGAAAATGCCCAAATTAAGGGCAAAGGCAGTAGAAATGGTGCGTTCGGGAGAAAGTATGAGGCAGGTGGCTAAATATTTTGGATACGAGCCAGGCACAATCTCAAAATGGTGTAAAAAAGCCCCAATGCCATGCGTTTTGGAGATAGCAACTGAGTCTTCAAGACCAAATAGTCATCCACATAGCATAGATCACAACTTAGTCCGAAGAATAATTGAAATACGAAAAGAACGAGGTAGATGCGCAGAAATAGTACATGAGAAAATGCTGAGAGAAGGGCTTGAAGTAAGCCTGAGTAGCGTCAAACGTACTCTGGAAAGAGCTGGCCTCACAAAAAAACGAAATCATCTCAAAAGACACCATGATCATATTAAACGACCTCTCACATTCAAGCCTGGAGATTTAGTGCAAATAGACACAATTCATGTGGGACCAGCTCGTCCTGGAAGACTCTACATATATACGCTCATAGATCTGTTTTCTAGGTGGGCTTGGGCTGTTCCAGCATACAAAATCAATACCCACAAAAGCCTGTGTTTTGTCCAAAGTGCACAAAGAAAATCTAGTTTTGAATTCACTATGATTCAGTCAGACAACGGGTCAGAATTTTCACAAAACTTCACTGAAAGAGTCAAAATACCCCACAGACACAGTAGGGTGCGAAGATCAAATGACAATGCTCATGTTGAACGTTTTAACCGCACAATCCAAGAAGAATGTTTAGACAGAGTTCCAGAAACAATGGACTCATACCTAAAAGCAATTTCCGAATATTTAGATTACTACAACAACGAAAGATTACATCTCGGAATTAACAAAAAAACACCATCACAAATTATCAGTGAGTGTTTCCAAGCTATTGACTAGAAAACGCACGTCTCTTGTAATCTACTGAAGCTCGTCCTGAAAGCACTTCTCACAGTAAATAGCTTCTGGCCTATCGGGGCTATATGTGGTGCTAATTGGGGCTTGGCATTTGGCGCAGTTGCGATTGTATAAGTGCCGAGGATTTCGTAATTTAAAGCGGCTTTTGTGCCTGCAGTCGTGACATTTTTGTGGTACTGGTAGGTCAAATTGCCGATAAAATTTCAATTCTTCTTCAACAATTTTAAAATTATACTTGCATTCTTCGCACTGTAATTTCTGTTTAAGAATATCATCAGTAACCTGTTTGATGTCGTCTGGTAGCTGGGAATTTTGCGCTTCAACTGTTTTTTCCTCCGGGTCCTTCCATTTAAGGCCTTGCTCTGCCACTTGCTCGCGAGTGAGCGGGTAGTATTCCTGCGCGAGAGTTTCGTTATAGGCAAAAGGAGACATGCTAGCTGGGAAAAATTCGCCCCACTCCCCTGTTTTTTTCATGTGTTCAATGATTTTTTGCTTTAAAATTTGATATTCTTCTGGTGTGTATTGCTTATTAAGAATGCAAAAGCTTTTGTGTTTTAGGCCAATACAGCCAAATAAGTCATGTGAATTTTGCATACAAAGCTTAGAATAGTAGACCTCGTAACAACCTTCCCAAACTTGATCGGAATAAAAAATATTACGGACATTTTGGCCCACCTCGTGGTTTTCACAGCAAAATTCCATGCTGTTTGCCCCAAAAACGGTGATGTCGTAGCATGCCTTAGCGTTATTTGCTATCGACACATACTTACAGTCTTGTGAGGTAGCCAAGTCGTAACAATCTGTGCATCTTTGAGTTTGGTTCAAATAATCACCGGTTGAGTCTTCGTTTTGGGTACCGTGGAGATACTTTTGCGGAAATTTCTTGGCAAATTCTGTGAAATCTTCTCGTAATTTTTTGAGACTTCCGCGTTGATTTAGCTTTAGTTCTGCTATTTTTTTAAAATACTCTTCTTTAGTGAGTTGTTTATTTAAAAAGTAATATTGCTTGTTTTTGAGGTTCACACAGCCAAAACAATCCTTACAACCAATACAATTTTTTAAATACCAAGAATCACTACAATTCTGTGAATCCTGCGAAAATTTTAAGTTGTAACAATCCTTGCAGTTCACGCATTCATAACACAACTCGCATCTACTAACGCCAAAACAATCTATTGTGCTTTTAGAGTCATAAATACCGTATGAATATAGGCAATTTTCGTTGAAATTGGCTTCAAAAATAAGATAGCAATTTTTGCACCATCCACACTGATTAACATAGTCACTGTTAAAATTACCAGTCGAGGAAAGTGCTAATTGAGGCACTTTTTTCATCAATTCTTCAAACTGTTCAAAAAATGGGCGCGTGAAGTCAAAATCGACGCCGTATTCCATTGCGTCCCATTTGTCGCTGTACCAGTAGTCGTTTTGGTAAACTTTAAGATCTTTGTCTTGAGAAAACACAGATACGGTGTCGTTTCCTGTGGCGTCACATTTTCGTTTGTATAGATTTCTTTCGTTCCGCCAAGCCAGTCGACGATTTTGCCTGCAATCGGGGCAAAAAGTAGGTTCGGCAATTTTGAGTGTGCTGTAATAGGCCTTGTCGTCTTCAGTAATAATAAAATTAGTCTGACATTTGGCGCAGGCTTGTGGTGTGTGAGTCATGTGAGGTTTTTATGATGCAATTATGCCACCTTGGAGGGTGGCTTGCAATTATTGGGAGGTGATTGCCCAGAGTGCTTGTTTTAGCTCTTCTGGTAGGGGTGCAAAAACAAGTCGCTGATTTTCATACATCGTATAGCCACCGCGCATCATCCCAAGAATACAGCCATCCGACGCCCCTACAACTGGTGCACCTGATGTGCCTGGTCCGCGAAATGCGCTGTAGAAATTTTCTGCAAAAGCAGCAGTTAGTTCGCGTTCACTTTCAGATAAATTAGGCGTTTTTACAACCACTGGCTCAACTATGAAGGTATAGCGACTGTTTATAGGGTAGATTATATTTGCTTTTTCTTCTGGTATCGGGTCCCTAAAACAGGCAGATTGAACTCCAGATGTTTTTTGAGTTTGATGCGTATCATCATCAATCTGTGCCCACATAACATCAACTTTAGGATTTTGTGTGTCAAAGTTGAAAGTAAGACTTTGAGTAGAATTGTGACCTTCCCACTGCCCCTGCAAATCCCAACAATGCTTTGCTGTAATCAAGTATTTATTATTGTAAACAAAACCAGAACATTCACCTGTATCTTTATCTTCTATGTGAGTTGCATATAAACCAGGCATTTGTGGATTTCCACTATCGCCTACTACCTTCATATTCCATTGCCTACATTTATCTAAATCTCTTAAGCACTCCAATGCCGAGTTTATTCTCCATCTAAAGTATTCTATGTCGGCAGATTCATAGGGAGCATCAGCAGAGTTGATGTCTGAGGTTGTGATTGGTTCGTGGTCGTCAACATCTTTTGCTGAACCGCAAATCATAAGAGCGGATAGAGCAAGGGCTGTAGCAAGTTTTTTCATTTGAACATAACAAAGTTCTACACTTTAACAGTATGTATAGAATTGTCAAGTTTAGGGGGCTGAACCATGTGGAACTCAATACGCAAAGTTGACATACTAGTTTTTTTAGTGATAAAAAATTAAATCAAATAAGAAATTAATAATAACTATGACACATTTATCACCTTCTCCAGAAGAAGTACCAACAACTTTATCTCCTGCAGTGTACACATCAAGATTGAATATTATAGAATCCTATCCGCCCCTACTGAAGGAAGATGGTGTGCCTTTTGCTAATGACAAATATACTACTGCACTAGCACTACACAGGCAAAATTACGGCGAAACTGTGTATATACCGATGTCGGCTAAAGAGCTTATTGATATGGAGTTGGAATTTAGTGGCTTGCCTACCGACGACGATGTACGAATATACATAGACAATCTTCCTTTTAATGGGTTTTCGGATATAGACATGGAAGCAGCAAAGTTGTCGCTATTTGCGGATGAAGAAGCATTAAAGACATTTAAATTAATGATGCTAACCGGACATGAGCCGGATTTTTTTATGGTTTCAGAGCGTGGGGGAAACACATATTATACATTTGGCACAGCATCCACCGAAGTGCCTGCTGAAACATACTCTTTAAATAGGGGGTCTCTTTTCGATACTAAGCTTGCAAATAGAATTCGAGAGAGGTTGAGTGAAGCTGGGGATAAAAGTATAGCGTTATTATTCCATGCACAATCTGATTTGGATGTATCCAGTCAATATGGAGCAACGGCTTTTGAGTTTAGTGATTTAGTGGCAATGGCTAAGCATAGAGAAAATTCACCAATTGCACCTGAAACTATTTGGATTGGACCAATCCCAAACCTTGAAGGTGCAAGTGAAGCAGTAATGCTGAATCTGCAGGACTTGGAGACTGCTAGTATTGATCAGTCTGGAGCGGCAGTTCGTGGGCAAAGAGTATATCCAACACAAAAAAGAGTTTTGGGGCTAAGAATATGTAGGGATGTAAAGGTTATTCCAAAACCTGTGGATTTGTCCGCTGCAGTTGTGGGTGGCACAATAGAAGGTTTCCATGAAAAATTAGCAGGAGCTCTATCTCATCGCGCAGAATAACTCTAGTAGTAAAACAGATGATTTTATGGAACAATGCTGAGGCTTTTGCGAATTTAATTTAAATCAATGCAACTCAGCGACATTTTGTTATTAGTGATTGTGTTTGGCGCCTTGGCTTTTTTGTGGAAACGCGGGCTTAAAGGTGGCGGTGAGGCGAGCGATGTTTCTAAAGATATTGCTTCTTTAAAGGGCTATATTGAGGGAATTAATCAGAATGTAAATAACTTGAGCAGGAGTGTGGATGAAAGGTTAAAGGAGAGCACCAAAGCCGTTCAGCAGAGTCAAAAAAACATGGGAGAGCGCTTGGATAATGCCAGTAAAAGTTATGCGGAGGTGAGAGGCCAACTGGAAAAGATGACAGAGAGCAATAAGCGGATTTATGATTTGGGCAAAGACATTGCCAGCTTGCAGGATACACTTAAGGCACCCAAGTTAAGGGGTGTTTGGGGTGAATTGTTTTTGGAAGAGATGTTGAGGGACAGGTTTGCAAAAGAGCAGTATCAAATGCAGTATAAGTTTAAATCGGGGCAAACTGTGGATGCCGTTATTTTTTTGCGGGACAAAAAATTTGTACCCGTGGATTCAAAATTTTCGCTAGAGAACTTTAAAAAACTGATTGAAATTGAGGAGGAACTTCATAAAGAAAAAACCCGTAAAGTGTTTTTTAGTGATGTTAAAAAGCGTATTGATGAAATTGCTGAGAAGTATATTTTGCCCGAAGAAGGCACTATGAACTTTGCGCTCATGTATATTCCTGCAGAAAATGTTTACTATGAAATTATGGTGAGAGGGCGCGAAACCGGCTCCGATCTGATGGAGTACGCCCTGAGCAGAAGTGTTTTTCCGGTTTCGCCCAACACATTCAGCCTGTATTTAACTACTATTTTGGGAGGTTTGCGTGGATTGGAAATTGAAAAGCAAACCCAAGAAATGATGACACACTTAAACGCTTTAGATGTGAGTTTTGGTAAGTTTTCAAGCGAATATCAACTACTTGGCAAGCATTTATCACACGCTAGCAGAACCTACGAAGATGGCGAAAAGCAACTGGACAAGGTGCAAACTCGGCTTCAAGGTCTTGGTGGCGACTCGCAAACCAGGAGCCTAAAATGATTGTTTGGCGCTCTTTTAAAAGCAAAACAGCTTTACTTTTAGAGTTCTATTACTTAGAGTGTATTAGCTTTTTTTTGAGTAATTTATGTCAGTGAAACTAACAGATTTGGCCAAGGAACTCGGTTTAACCTCAACGGAATTGAAGGATAAAATTGTTGAGTTTGGTTTTGATATTAAAAAAACTGCTCGTACTATTGACGAGGAAGTTGCTGAATTGGTAAAGGCGGAAATCACTGGTGCAGACTCAAATAGCGACGATATTTTAGATGACGAAGACGATAAAGAAAAAGGTGCAGCTGGTGTATACGAAGAAATTATCGACAAACAATTGGATCGAGAAATCATTAAAAAACAACGAAAATTAACAGCTGGTGTTGATAAAAAGAAGCAAGATCAAGCTAAAGAAAGAGGCACCCAAGTAGTGGAAGAGAAGAAAAGTTTGGAAATTCCTGATTTGATTAGTGTAAAGGAATTTGCTGAAAAGACTGGTTTGAATGCGGCTAAAATCATTGGTGAGCTAATGAAAAATGGTATTTTGGCAAACATTAATCAACAAATTGATTTTGATACTGCCCAAATTATTGCCGAAGATTTAGGTGTAGAAATTCGAAGAAAACAAAAGTCATCTGATGTACACGATGTGATTGCAGGTGATTTGGCTGCGCTTTTTAAAGAAGATGACTCGGCAAATTTGGAGCCAAGGCCGCCAATCGTCGTAGTTATGGGACATGTGGATCATGGTAAAACTAAATTATTAGATAGTATTCGTGAAGCTGATGTGGTTTCTGGCGAGCATGGTGGTATTACTCAGCATATTGCGGCTTATCAAGTTGAAAAAAATGGTCGTAAAATTTCATTTTTGGATACTCCAGGGCATGAAGCCTTTACGGCAATGCGTGCTCGTGGAGCCAAAGTAACTGATGTTGCAATTTTGGTGGTAGCTGCCGACGAAGGTGTAAAACCTCAAACTATTGAAGCTTTAAATCATGCTAAAGATGCAGGTGTGCCAATTATTGTGGCTATTAATAAGATTGATAAAGAGAATGCAAACATAGACAAAGTTAAAGGTGAACTGGCAGAACATGGCTTACAGAGTGAAGATTGGGGTGGAACAACAATTATGGTTCCTATTTCTGCCTTAACAGGCAAAGGTATTCCAGAGTTATTAGACATGGTTTTATTGGTTGCAGATATGCAAAATTTAACTGCCAACCCAGACAGACCTGCAATTGGTACTGTAATTGAAGCTCATTTGGATAAAAATCTTGGCCCAGTGGCTACTGTACTTGTAAATATTGGTACATTAAAAGTAATGGATAATATTTTTGTGGGTGGAACTTATGGCCGTGTTAAAAGCATGAAAGATCAATACGGCAAAAACATTCGTAAGGCTGGCCCTTCGTTGCCTGTTGTAATTGCTGGTTTAAACGAAACACCGCAAAGTGGAGATATTATTTGTGTGGCGAAAAACGAAAAAGAAGCTCGGGAAAAATCTATGACTGTGAGAGATATTTTAAACACTCAAGCTAAGGGTAGTTTGGCTGAAATCACTGCAAAAATTAATGCAGGTGAGCTTAAAACTGTGAAATTGGTTTTAAAAGCCGATGTAAAAGGCACTCTCGAAGCCTTGGTGGAGCAAATTAGTAAAATTAAAAATGATGATGTTGGTGTAAAAGTTATCCACGCTGCTGTTGGAAATGTAACAGGATCTGATGTGAACATGGCGGGAGCAAGCGGTGGAGTTGTGTTTGGCTTTAACGTGAATATTTTGCCTCAGGTGGATAAAATCGCCGAAAGGCTTGGTGTTGATATTGTTCAATACAACATTATCTATAAATTACTGGAAGATCTTAGACAAATTGTTACAGGCCTACTGGAACCGGAAATTGTGGAAATCAGTGTTGGTAAGCTAGAAGTTAAGCAGGTTTTCTTTGCTAAAAAGTCGGATCAAATTTTTGGCGGAAAAGTTTTGTCCGGAAAAATGGTTAAAAAGGCCAGAATCAGAGTTATTAGAAACGATGAAGTGCTTGGTGAAGGCGACATTATCAACTTAAAAAAGGTGGATAAAGAAGTTAACGAAATTGGTGAAGGCAATGATTGTGGAATTAAGTACAAAGGTGATGTTTTGGTGGAAGTGGGTGATATTTTGGAGGCGTACACAACGGAAAAGCGCGCCAGAACCTTGGAAGACTAATCCCATACAATAAATATGAATAAGTTTAAAGTTATTGACTTCAAGGTTTTCGAGGATGAAAGAGGTAAATTGACTCCTGTTGAGCTGAAGGATGTTTTTGAGTGGGAGGTAAAACGGCTTTATTATGTTACAGATGTAAAAGGTGCACGAGGTGGCCATGCGGTTAGAGGCGAGAAAAAGATTTATATTATGATGCAGGGCGAAGCGACGGCAAAAATCCATGACGGCAAAGAATGGCATCAGCAAAAGCTAAGTGCAAATCAAGGCTTACTGATGGAGCAAACTTGCTATCGGGAGTTTGACGGCTTTAGTGAGGGCTCGGTGATGGCGGTACTTTCAAATATGAACTATGATCATGATAGTTATATTTATGATCTAGCGGATTTTATTAAGGAATTTGGTAACTAACTAACAACTATGACTAAAATACTTATTACAGGTGGAGCGGGCTTTATTGGCTCAAACTTTGTGCATTATTACAATCAACAACATCCAGACCACGAAATTGTGGTGTTGGATAAACTTACTTATGCCGGCAATTTGGAGAATATTAAGACGCTTTTGGATTCAAACGAAAAAGTAAGTTTTGTTAAGGGCGATATTGCCGATAATCATTTTGTAGACTCTTTATTTAAGGAGGCGAAATTTGACATCGTGGCAAATTTCGCCGCGGAAACTCATGTTGATAGAAGTATTGAAGAGCCAAGCATTTTTGTTATGACTAATATTGTTGGTACAAATAATTTGTTGGAGGCCAGCCGAATTCATGGCGTAAAACGCTATCATCAAATATCAACCGATGAGGTTTATGGCGATTTGGGCAGCAACTCCAGCGATCTTTTTACTGAGCAAACTCCCCTAGCACCTAATTGTCCTTATGCTGCTGCCAAGGCTTCGGCAGATTTATTGGTGCGGTCGTACTTTGAAACCTACCAAATGGCGGTAACAATCAGTAGATGTTCAAACAACTATGGGCCCTATCAATTTCCCGAAAAGCTAGTCCCCTACTTTTTTAAATTGGCTTTAAGCAACGAATCTTTGCCTGTTTATGGCGACGGTTTAAATGTGCGTGATTGGCTTTATGTGTTAGATCACTGCCGTGCAATTGATATGATTTTGAGTAATGGAAAATATGGAGAGGTTTACAATATTGGCGGCAACAACGAAATGACTAATTTGGAAGTTACTAAATTGATTTTGAAATTTTTAGGTAAGAGCGAAGATTTAATTTATTATGTTGATGATAGGCGCGCGCATGATCGTCGATATGCTATTGATGCAAACAAAATTAAGGATGAATTGGGTTGGGAGCCTTCAATTCAATTTGAAGATGGCATAAAAATGACCTTTGATTGGTATCAAAATAATCAAGCTTGGGTTGAGAATATTCAAGAAAAAATCTTGGAAAGAAAACACAAAGTTGTAAGTAAGGAGCCTCAAGCGGCTAGTAGAAAGTAATTACTATAAACATAAACCATGCGTTATTCAGCTAATTTCGGCAAAACACAAAAAGAAGTTCCTCGTGAGGCAACAACAATCAGTCATCAATTATTGTTAAGAGGTGGATTTATTCATCAAATTGCAGCTGGTATTTATGATTTTTTGCCTTTAGGATACCGTGTTTTAACCAAGCTGGATGCGATTATTAAAGAAGAATTGTCTAAAGAAGATGTTCAGCATTTGCTAATGCCATTTGTGCATCCTGCGTCGCTTTGGCAAGAAACCGGCCGATACGACAAGATGGATAAAATTTTGGCGAAGTTTACAAGCAAGCGCGGTGCCGATCAAATATTGGCTCCAACACACGAAGAAACGGTTACTGATTTGGCGAGAAACTACATTCGCACTTACAAAGATATGCCTGTAACGCTAAATCAAAATCAATGGAAATACCGAGATGAAATTCGCGTAAATGGTGGGCTTTTGCGTACTAGAGAATTTTTAATGCAAGATGCCTACAGTTTTGACAAAGATAAAGACGGCTTGGATGAGAGCTTTAATAAAATCAGCAAGGCTTATCACGCCATCTTTAAGCGAGTTGGCATTGATGTAGCAGTGGTTAAGGCGGATAGCGGCACAATGGGTGGTTCTGATTCGCAAGAGTTTATGATGGTTTGCGAAGTTGGTGAAGATACAATCTTTTTATGCGACAATTGCGATTACAGCGCCAATTTGGAGAAAGCGGAGTCTAAGTTTGATGTGTACGATCAAGACGCCGAGATGAAACCTATGGAAGCTGTGTTTGGTGAAAACATTAAAGGAGTTGAGGATTTGGCAAAGTTTTTAAATGTGCCGGTTTATAGCACAACTAAAACAATGCTGTTTCAGGCAGACGACAAACTTGTAGCTGTAATGATTAGAGGTGACTACGATATTAACGAAACTAAATTGCAAAATTATTTGGGTTGCCAGGAATTGGCTTTAGCAACTCCGGAAACTGTTGAAAAAGTTACAGGTGCAGTGGTGGGTTATGTTGGGCCGGTTGATTTGCCAAAGGAGGTTACTACAGTTGCCGATTTAACCTGCGAAAACAGAGTTAATTTTGAGGCTGGAGCTAATAAAACTAACTATCATAATATAAATGTAAACTTTGAGCGCGACTGCCCTACTCCGCAATTTGTGGATTTACGTTCGGTAAAGAGTGGTGATGTTTGTATTAAGTGTGAAAAGGGCAAACTTAATAGTCATAGCGCAATTGAGTTGGGCCATGTTTTTAAACTTGGCACCTGCTATTCTGAGCAAATGGGAGCGAAATTTGTGGATAATGACGGCAAACAGAAATTAATTGAAATGGGTTGTTATGGAATTGGTATTACGCGTTTAATTGGCGCAATTGTGGAGGCAAAAAACGATGAAGCCGGTATAATTTGGCCAAAAAATGCTGCCCCTTATCAAATCAATTTATTGAGCTTGGGCAAAGACGAAACTGTATTACAAAAGGCCGATGAATTGTACAATCAATTAACAGCCGATGGTTTTGAGGTTTTGTATGACGATCGTGATGAAAGTGCGGGCAAAAAATTTGCGGATGCAGACCTAATTGGCTTGCCGGTGCGTATAGTTATTAGTAACCGCACCCTAGCCGAAGAATCAGTAGAGTGGAAGGAGAGAGCACAAAGCGAGGCGGAGAAAGTTTTGCTTACGCAGCTTACCGAGAAGCTTAAAGGCTTTTTTGCTTAATTATTATTATGAAAATTTTGTTAACCGGAGCAAACGGAACTTTATCTTTTGCGTTAAAAGCCGCTTTGGCAGAGCATGAGCTTATTTGTATGGACAAAAATGAGTTGGATGTTACCGATAGAGATCAAATATTGGCAACCATGATGAAGTTAAATCCTGATGTGGTTATTAATGGTGCCGCTTACACGGCTGTTGATGATGCTGAAGATGATGAAGATTTGGCATTTAAAATTAATGCCATTGGG
>JBGAUX010000031.1:0-13155 GCA_044228405.1 Candidatus Altimarinota bacterium
AATTTTTGCTTTTATTTTTGTTGGTGTGCGTTGTTTAGTTCTATATTTACGCAGTGTGCGAATGGGGTGCGGAAAAAATCATGGAATGATTTTTGCCGCGGCTTCTATAGTGGTGCTGTTAAATTTGCCTTGGTTGTGGCCACTTTTAAGTTCGGGCATTCACATTACTAACGAAATGAGTGTGGCTTTCTTTCAATCTCCAAGCCTACAACAAGCATTTGCAGATACATTTTATTTATTTGTTGTTAACAGTTTTCACCCATTTAATTTAAGAATTCTACTACTAATAGGCGCTGTGATTTCACTCATTTATCTCTTTAAAAAAGACCGCAAATTAAGTTTATTTTTGCTAGCAACTGCATCGTTTTTTGCCTTATTAACTTACTTGCCAATTAATGCGCTCAATACAATTCAGCCTTATCGTTTTCAAATTGCTTTGGATTTATGGAGTTTAGTAGCCATTTTATTGGCTATAAATTCTGTAGCAAATTCAAAAAAATCCAGCTCAAAAATAATTTACTCAATGCCTCTGTGGCTGAGTTTACTAATATGCGCCTTACTTTCACTTTCATTTTTTGTTCAACCAATTCAACAGCTTTTGGTAAATCAACGCATATTAAATACTACGCCAAATCACGCTTTGGAAGCTACAATTGATTACTTTCAAAACATCGAAACCACAGGCAGAATACTTTTTGAAGTTGAACATTCGGCCGATGCTGTGTTGTTTCAAACTAAAACAAATACACAATTAATTGGCGGACCATATCGCTATGCATTTTGGGGCAATGCCGAAGCCAACTTTACCGAGGACAGAATTTTCAACATGGACATCACTCAAATTGATGAGGCAAAATGGCGTGAAATGATTGAAAAATATAGCATAACCTATGCGGTTTGCTATTCACAAAAATCCTGTTCAGCGTTATTGCAAAACAAAATCTGGTATTTACAGCAAGACTTTGGCGACAGAAAAATATTTTCAAATTAAAGTCGCGATTCCTTGCCATTGAGGCTTGTTGGCTCTATAATCGGCACATCTTAATTTTAATATATGCAGGGGATTTATTATGTGATTGCTAGCATGGTTTTCAATGTAATTGGACAATTTTATTTAAAATCTGGAGTGGCTAAAGCTGGATTAGACGCTATTTCTGCATCAACAGTTTTAAAAGCAATTTTTACGCCTTTGGTTATTTTTGGATTTATTTGCTACGGCATTAGTTCTGTTTTTTGGATTATCGCTCTATCAAAAAGTGAATTGAGCGTGGCTTATCCAATACTTTTATCATTGGGATTAGTGTTTATTGTGCTAATTTCTTGGATATTTTTAAAAGAACAAATGACTCCAGAACGTATTGCAGGAGTGGTTTTAGTTGGTATTGGTGTTTATTTTCTACTTAAAAGTGCATGAAAAAACTTTCAATAGTTATTCCGGTTTATAACGAAAACAATTCTCTAGCCGATTTGGTTGAAAGAGTTGAAAAGGCTAATACTGGCCCTTTGGAGAAAGAAATTATTTTAGTTGATGATAAATCTACCGATGGTTCTGCAGAGGTAATGAAGAGATTAGCGGAGGAAAAACCTCATGTTAAAGCCTTTTATCATGCACAAAATACTGGCAAAGGTGGCGCTTTGCGAACTGGCTTTAAAAATGTTACAGGAGACATTGTTATTATTCAGGATGCGGATAATGAATACGATCCAAATGAATATTTAAAATTACTAAACCCAATATTAACTGGAAAAGCAGATGCCGTTTTTGGCTCTCGTTTTATTGGCGGCGAAGAGCATCGTGTACTGTTTTATTGGCATTCTTTAGGCAATAAAGTGTTAACTACTTTTTCAAATATGCTTGCGGACCTAAATTTAACCGACATGGAAGTTTGTTACAAAGTTATGACGCGTGAAGTTTTGGAAAAAGTTTTGCCTAAATTAAAATCCAATAGATTTGGCTTTGAACCAGAAATTACAGCTCGTTTGGCGCGTTTAAAATGCCGCATTTTTGAAGTTGGCATTTCGTACAACGGCAGAACTTACGCCGAAGGTAAAAAAATTGGCTGGAAAGACGGCGTGGCGGCTTTGTGGCATATTTTTTACTTCAATATTATTGACCGCTAATGAAAAGCCTTCGTCTTTATATAGGGCTAATTGCGATTTTTTTTATTTTTCTTTTGTTGGTGCTTCCTAACTTGGGTGCGCGCAGCTTATGGCTAGACGAAGGCGTTACACTGTACAACAGCCTTGGTAGCTGGGTAGATGTGGCTCACAAAACAGCAACTTTAGACCTCTCTCCCCCTTTTTATTATTATTTGATCAATATTTGGCGTAGCTTAACTGGCTTGGATGCAACACATAACCAAGTTATGCTTCGTTTACCATCTGTGTTTTTTGCGCTAAGTGCAATGTGGTTTGTATTTTTAATTGCCCGTAAAAGTTTTAATAAACAAGTTGGATTTTTGGCCGTCGCACTGCTGGCAATTAATCCTTTTTTTATAGGATTCGCACAAGAAGCCCGCATGTATATGCTTTTAACAGCGCTAGTTTTAGGAGCGTACTACTTTTTGTTGAAAATTTTTAAAAATGAAAACCTAAAAAGTTCTTGGGTGTTTTTTACAATTATAAATGTTTTAGGAATTTACACTCATAACTTTTACTGGTTTTGCTTGGCTGGTTTAGTGGCTACCAGTTTAGTTTTTTTACCTTGGGTCGAAAAGAAATATAAGTTAATTATTTATGCTCTTGGTTCTGGTTTGGCAACTTTAGCTGTGTTTAGCCCTTGGATAAGCAGTTTTTTTAACCAACTCAAAGTAGATCGATACTGGATTGCTCCGCTACATCGCAGTGAGGTGGAATATTTTTTGCTAGACCTAGCAGGTGGCAATAAATTAGCTTTTTATATCTGTGTGATTTTAGTGCTAATAGGTTTTGCCTATGTGGCATTTGCTATTAAAAAGAATGAACGTATAAAAGAATTTCGCTTTAACATAATGTTTTTAGCTGTTTTTTGTGTGTTTGGTTTTGTAATTCCTTTGGCATATTCCGTACTGGTTTCACCTTTATTAAAAGTTAGATACTTACTGTTTTTGCCTCCATTTTTAAGCATATTAGCTGCTATTGGCGCCTATTCATTTAAAAAGGTTAACAAGCTTTTTATGTATGTGCCTTTAGTGGTGCTTTTATTATTGTGGAATCCTTGGCACGTCACAAAATATCCCGCTGAAATGAACGAAGATTTTGCTCAAGCACAATCATTCATTATCGAAAAATCTCCTAGTGCTCCAGTAGTGATACATACGCCTTCTGCTGCCCATGTTTATAGTTTTTACCAAGGCTCATATCAAAATTTATTACCCTTCCCAAATTCCTACGATTTGCGAGATTACAATTTTGATGAATCTGCGCGTGATGAATATATGAAAAATTTCGCCAATCAAAATGATTTTTGGCTTTTAATTACCCATAGCCACGAGAATCCTCAAGGCTTGCTTAGACAATGGAGCGAACAAATTTGCCCTCAAGTTGACGAAAAACGCCTAGGACCGATATTTTTAGCGCACTACGAATGTAGCAACTAAGCTTCTAAAGCGTAGGCTTCTTCTGTAATGGCGTTCTCCGCTATGTTTCCTCTAATACTGCCGTGTTCTCTATCAAAAGTGTTTTCTTTGCGTAGAGTAGCCTCGTGCTTGCGTATTTGACGCAACATTTTAGCTTTGGAGTTATCTACAGCTTTTTGAATGTTGTGGCTTGTTTCTTTACTCACAAGTGTTTTTTTCGGCAACTTCAAAACCATTTCTACGCAGTACGCATTGTGCTTTTCAAATCTTTCTACATTAAGTTGCAAAATTGCTGCATCAGTAGCAAAGTGCACCAAAGCCTTGGACAAATTTTCCAATTTGGTAGGGATATAATCGTAAACAAGTTCCTCTTCTTTCTTATCCAAACCCTTAAAAAAATAGTTCGTGATCATGAACAAAAGGTTAAAGAATTACTTTACTTTGTGCCTAATTTTGTTTTGAGAATTTGGTCAAATTTAGCATATGGCTGAGCTCCAACCAATAATTCTCCTTCGATATCAAAACCTGGAGTTCCATCTACACCAACTTCTACACCTTCTTTAAATCCGCCTTGAATAAGGTCGTTATAGGTGTCGCTAACTTGGCAAGCTGAAAATTTGTTTGTATCTAAGCCTAATTCCTTTGCATAACTCAAAAATATGGCTTCTGCTTCAGTTCTTTCTAAACGGCTCCAATCAGATTGAGTGTCAAAAATAAGATCGTGCATGTACCAATAATTGTCTTGAGCGCCTGCACAATGTGTAGCAATAGCCGAAGGCACTGCATTTGCGTGGCCACTTAATGGGAAATCTCTAAACACAAGCTTCACATCTCCTGTTTTGATGTAGTTATCTACTATGCTAGGTAAAGTTTTGTTGAAAAATGACGCGCAGTATGGACATTGAAAATCACTATACTCTTTGATGGTCACTTTTGCATCTGCGTTGCCTAAAAAGGGTGCCTCTGTTTCTGAACCATTGAACATTTCTACGCCGTCGTATTTTGCTTTAAGTAGACTGATTTTACTTTTTACAACTTCACTTGCATCATCCGATTTTTCACCACTTGGCATTACACTCGAGGTTTTTTCAATTATTTTTTGAACATCGTTGCTAAAACTCGCCTTGCCAGCTATAAAGCCCAACAAAAAGCCGATAATCAATGCTAATGCTATAAATACTTTTTGATCTGTTTTACTCATGTGGTGATTTTTATTAGTTGGTTTTCATTGTATCACAAATAAAAAAAACCGCCAGATTGAGAGCGGATTTTGGCTTGTGGAGCCTGTATTAAAATGGTGCCGGGGGAGAGAATTGAACTCTCGACACATGGATTTTCAATCCATTGCTCTACCACTGAGCTACCCCGGCATGTTGATGCCCAACATTTAGGCACTCAAAGATTCTAGTTATACTTGCGGTATATCGCAACCAATTTTATTGTTTTTACTAACAATTTACACTCTAAACGGCTTGGGTGCTGTAAATTGTGTCAATTTTGAAAGTAACTTGCTATTGATTGACAAAAGCGCGGTTTTGGCTATAATAGCTACTTCTAATAATGTAAATGATCGGTTTAACAAGTTTTTTCGACGGTGCAAGGCAACTAGCTGAATTTGGTAGAAACTTTGTGGATCCAGGCGCAAAACGCGCTGAAGACACCACTGGAGCATCATCGGAGCCACAAGAAGGAGCTGAAGCTCAAGATGCATCATTGGTAGGTGGTATAATTGGGATGACAAGAGACCGCATAAGTGCTTGTGGGAAGGGATTAGTGTCACTTGCGCGAAGAAGTAGAATTTTGGAGAGGGTAGACTCAGGGAAACTGCCACCTCTCGTTGATGACACTTCCACAAATAGTTATTTGGTAAATACAATTGTTGATTATCTTGATTCAGATATGGCGAGTGATACTCCATTGGCAGGAATGATTGACAATGTAGTTGGGCTATGTTTTGAAAATGATGTTCATCCTGATAATTTAGCTACTTTATTAAAGGACGAAGCACTATTAGCAGTTTTAGTTGATGAAGTAATAAATCATGCTTTCGACAATACACGCTTTCGTGGCGTCAACTTGGTTGCTCTGGCAACAACTTTGCCGGCTGCTCTAGCTGTTAAAGTTAAGAGCAAATTACATAGAACATTATTTTTAAAGCCTGTTAAAGGATCGCCCGTAGAGAAAGATTTGGATAAATTGCTTAGTGGTTATGTTAAAATTTACGACCCAAAGAATCCCAAATTTAGTTTAACTAGCTTTTTTAATGCAATGGTTGAAAAATACCAAGGTAATGGCCAAGAACAAGATTCATATGATATTCTTGGTTGGTTAAAAACGCATAAAACTAGTTTGGTAACAATGCTAGGCGGAGAAATAGATCAACTTGCTAAAGAAGCTTACAGAGAGTGTGGACGAAGAAATCCAGAAAAATTTATTGGTATATTCTTAGGTGATTTCATTTATGAACAACCTGGAGGAGTTGGGGGGAAATCAACTTGGGCCTTAAACGATGAACAACTTCGTAAGTTTGTAGCTGATGTTCTACCCCAAATTGTCACAGATGCCGATGATATGCGTGAGTTATTTTTAAAACTAACTGATTTAGCAAACAAAACTATTCCCCACACAATAGAGCAATCAAGAGTGGAGCATGTTGTAAGACATGAAAAGGGGGGTGAATCTGTGGTTACAGACACTGTGCTTACAGAATCGCCTTCTCGTACTGCAAAGGAGTTTTTGATGTCGAAATTAGCCAAAAGAGCTGACACCTCACTACAACGTGTGGATCTATTAAATCTTTTATCTGCCCCTACGGAAAGCCCTAAAGAGCTACTGGAAAAATTTGATGCATGGTTTGAAAAAAAGGAAATTCAATATAGTCCAGAAACAGATAAAAATAAGACTTCATATGAGCTAAGAGAAGCTTTAGCGACTGAAGCGGAAAAACAATATTTTGACAAAACAGTTAAAATCACTGAAGCGGAAGATTCCTCTTTTACTATTAAATTTCTTAAATTTAATGAGAAAGCTTATAAAGTCTACATAAAAAGACTTTTTGGAAAACGGAAAGCACCTACTAGTGGTCGTGCAGAAGCTATTAATGTTATTGAAAAACGTATAGAGTCGTCTTTTCAGGATATTAATAAAGCCTTGGAAAATATGGGCGACCTTTTACAAGTTGATTTAACACTATGTGAAGATGTTAAAAATTGTAACGATCTTGCCGAATTGATTGTTTACGCTTGCTCGGGTTCAGACGAATTGGTGCGTTGGGAAGCGCGCAGGAAAATTGAGTTGTATATAAATAAATATCATTGCGACATGGTAGCAAGAAGAGTATTTGCTGAGTCGGATGCCGAGTCCATTGACGAAGCTTTAAAAAACGACTTTAGGTTTACTGGTGAAACAGAAAGGGTTTATTTTAGTGAGGGAGATGCTACATCTGGTGTGCGCATTGTTAATTCCCCAAGTGAAGAAGCAAAAGAGGGATTACAATCTTTTGAGCTTGAAGTGGCCGAATTCAAACCAAATGGTGAAGATGTAAAATCGCAGTTCACGGTTGGGTTTTTGTTACCTGTTACGCCAAATAACTCGAAAAATGCACCAGCTTATATTAATTACAAATCTTGGATACAAGCTTTATTTAAGTCAATAAGAAAAAATGCATTACCAGAATTCATACAAGATAATCTACGCATCACTATGGTTGGTAAAAATGAAAGTGAACTTAAAGCTATCGCTGGCTTTATTGACCGCAGTATTGCAACTTGGGGTTTACGAGTTGATTATGAAAATTCATATGAAACCAGTGATCCAATAAGAAAAAATTCATCTACTGGTGAAGGTTATAAGCATATTAAATGGGTGATTTATGTTCCAGCATCCGATAAAAAGAATAACGAAAACTTCCTGACACTTTTAGAGATACGATTGGCAACTAGAGACACCATAGCGCGAGAAAGAAGTTCGACAGATACAGCAAGCCATGCAACTTATACAAGGACTAGAGCTGTAAGAGACTTATTAGGTAAATTATTGCCTCCTGATATAGCGGAATATCGGGACAAATATTATGAGCTAGATACTAACCCCGCTTTGGCTTTATTGGGGCAGAAACAATATATCTTTACTCCACCCGCTGAAGTGCAGAACTAGAAATGTGTAGCTTTGTTCCAATTTGTTAGCGCCTACCCCAAGCTTTTTCGCATTTTGCCGGCTTCGATGATGTCGTGTTCAAAGTTTTCGTTGGTTTGAAGTTTCATGAGGATGTTGGAAACTAGGTTGCGATGCACCATGTGATTTGGTTTGCTAGGGCCAAGTTCTATGCCGAGAATGTCTTCGATGTGTTCAACATCTTCTTGGATTTCGCGTAAAAAAGGATACTGCTTAGCTAACAAAAATAGATTTTCTTTGTTGAGGTATTTGCCGGCGTGCGTGATTTCGTTAAGCAAGCTTGGGAAATATTTAGCTAGAATTTCAAGTTTGCCGTGGTCTTTGAGTGCTTTTAATCCCCTGCCTGTGCCAATCATTTCGGGTGGAATGCCCAAGGAGTACCACGCGGCGGTAAACTTGATGGCCCTTGGCAACACGGTTTTTCCTACGCCGCGTGAGTAGCCAAAAAGCCCTACATGTTGCAACCTTTCTCTTCTTTGCGGGATAAATTCGGCAATTTTATTAACCAAATCGGCCGCTTTTTCAATTGTAGAAGTGTAAGGTTTAGCAAAATAATCGTGAATTTCATCTCTGATTGTGATTTTATCTTCAGCCGGCATGATTACAGGCTTCAACTTTGGCAAAGTTTTTTTCATGTAGGCAATTGCCTTTTTTACCTCCGGCAATGGATAGTCGTATCTAAAGGCGGATTGCACTGTCATGGTGCGAATTCCGCTATATTCGTGCACAACGCTTTCAATGTTTTCTGGGTTTACACCACCTCTAAAAGGCAATCCGCCGGTTCCAATAATAGGATACATGGCAATTTCCTCCCTCTCACCAAGCTGGTAAAAATCGCTAATTGCCACTTTAGAAGCCAAAACTGCTGGCACTAAGCCGGCATTCATCGCAGGGTCCGACCTGGCAATAAATGGTCTTAAATAACTTGGCTTTGTTCCAAAACTTTTTTTATGCAATTCCAGATACTCGGTAAGCAAAGTTGGCGTGTCCATTATGCAAGTTGTGCTCTCAAATAAAGGGATCATGTTGATTTCATCAAAAATTTGATGCCCTTTGTCATTAAACAATTCGTACTTTAAATCAGCCATTTTTTTGAAACTTTCCTTAACATGAATCAACTGACTAGCCTTTTTTGTCATCGGCAAAATCACTTCAAACACAGGCGGATGATTGAGGTGCAAGCTATTTGCCAAGTCCTCAGCAGACAAAATGCTCATGTATGCGCGAGTTAACTTGAAACTTTTTTCTTCCCAAATATTTGGGATTCTAAGTGTCATATAAATGTCTCTTCCTAGTTGTTTATAGTGAAAATCGTCGAAATATTTTTGAAAAAGCTTCTCTAAAACCGCCTCATCGGCAAACTTCCCCTCCCAATCCCACATATACTCATCACACTGTAATTCGAAGAAAGTTCGGTAACATTCTTCAATTTCATCCTGTGTGCTAACAAACGCATTATTAAGCCAATAAGCGTCGCTTGCGTTATCTGGATGTTGTGTCGCCATTACTGCGGGAACATTTTTCATGAAGTGTGTACCTGTCATATACTTGCGATTAATGGCTGTGATGATTACAATTGAATCATAACACTAGCTAATCGACATGCAAAGTATCTCTCCCAAAGAAATCTCTCAATGGCTTAATCAACACAGAAAATTTCAATTAGTTGATGTTAGGGAAGACTGGGAAAGAGACATTGTTCACCTACCAGACACGCATCATTTGGAACTTGAAAAAATGATGAATGGCAACATTGGTGAATTAGATTCCGATGTGGAAACTGTTGTTTATTGTCATACGGGAGGGCGTTCTGCCTTTGCTGGTGAGGTTTTACAAAGAATGGGTTTTAGTAAAGTTTACAACCTAGAGGGCGGCACCGAAGGCTACAGAATGCAAATTGATAGGAGTTTGAAAACCTATTAATTGCCTGTAAATCGATTACCTGTAATTTGTATATTGAAGTGGCACTTCTATGCTTTTATCTGCCGATAAAACTGTGCGGGCTTCTTGCAAATCATCAATTGATTTTGAAACCAATCGTACTGTTGACCCTTGAATATTTGCTTTTACTTTAGGCAGTGAGTCGCGCACTATTTTGCTAATGAGTTTGGCGCTTTCTTGATCCAAACTTTTAATTAAATCAATTTCTTGCTTCCAGCGCATTCCGCCAACTGGCTCGGCTTTGTTCCTTTTTAAAACTTTTGGCGACACTCCCCGATTGATGATTTTTTGCAAAACAATGCCATCTACAGCTTGCAACTGATACTCACTATCTGCATTGAAAACAAGCTTGTCGGCACTCAACTCTATTTCTATATTCGAATCTTTTAAATCGTAACGCGTACTTACCTCGCGACGAGCTTGGTCCACTGCGTTTCGCAGTTCTTGTAAATCGAATTCGCTAACTACATCCATTGAATGTTCTTGTGCCATAATTTTTGAATTAATTAGTTGGATTTCTTACTTTTTGCAACAATCTTTTTTTCTGCATTCCCAAAAGCCAGCGCTGAATTAAGCCATTCTAATTTTGACTCAGCAGAGCTTTCTTTGCACCTTTTAAGGTAAGCTATATCGATGTTAACTTTGGTTTTCATAAGTCTTTTAACTTTAGTAGAGCTTCTATATCTAGAATATCTTTTTCGCGATTTGCAATTTTTTTCATTTCAATCAAATCATTAACAGAAACGACAGGTAACACCACATCCCATACTGATATGAGAGTTTTATTTTTTTCAAACTCACTATATTTGCATGAATCCTCAACCAGAATATCAATATTTAGTTGTGGTCGGTGATTTGATATAAAAGTGTAAGCCTTCATGCCTTTTTCAGCAACTAATTTTTCTAATATGTTTTTATCGCCTAGCTCCTTAATATCCACTGGTATACGCGATGTGTAGCCTTCTTTTTTCATCGTATTATCCATCTTTTTAAGGTTTTCATTGTCTAGTGCTAATAGTATATCTATATCACCAGTAAATCGGCTATACCCATATAGGTTAACAGCTACTCCTCCAATTATAAGATATTCAATCTTGCTTTTATCTAGTGCCTGAAAAATCTCTTTGTATATATTCATTCAAACATTTTATTTGACTCTATTGTTTTCACTCTTCAACCTAGCAGAAAGCTTATTTCTTCGCAATTTTTGCCGCATATTTTTCACAAAAACTCCCAAACAAACCAGTGTGATGAATGCCAGCACAACCAGCAATATTGTTAGTAGATCTTTAAAATCAGCTTGAAACACATTGTTAACAACGAAGTTTTCGTCTTTCCATTCACTTGTGAGTATTTTTCTGTGTCCGTCTTCGAGCGTGCTGAGATGTGTTTTTTCAAAATTTAAAATGGTTTTTCCTTCTTTTATAGGCTTAAAATAAAGATAAACTAAAGTGCCTTCGCCGCTTACCATGGTTTGGTCGCGCCTTAGGCTGATGCCAGAATAGATTTTTCCTTCTTCATTTTTAATTAAATAAATTGGTTCTTGCTGATTTTGCTCAAAAAAATCTCCGGCGCTGTAGCTTTGATATTCCAGGTACTGAGCATCGTAAATCACATGAAAAGCTGTGCCCAAAATTGGCTCGGATGTAGGTTTAATTGATATTTTAGCAAGAATTTTGTTGTCTGCCGTAGTTGAAATGCTAGTGTAAATTTGCTCTTCCATAATGTTTTTGAAATTAGTAATTGCCACTATGCCACCAAGTAACAAACTTATAGCTCATTCTTGGTGGCTAGTTTTATGTGCGCCAGATTGGCTTAATATGTTACCGCCCAATTGCTGGCAAGATCCAAAAGGTCTTCGCCATCTATCAAGCCGTCGTAACTTGTATCAACCAAAGCTGAATAACTTTCGTCATTCATGTTTGCACCAAAGATAAGTGCCAAATTATATAAATCCCGGCCGTCGACTCTATCACTTCTGTCGTTATCGCCTTTTAATCCTCGAGTTTCGGTGGCCGAAACTACTGCTTCTGGTTTATCAATATCATTTAAAACTGGTATCACTTTGTATTCGTATAAGTTTTGTGGAACTAAATTTTCGCTGTCTGTAAAAGTGTTTTCTGTTGTTTCGGCTAACAGTTGGTATTGTCCGTTTTGATCTAGCTTAAGCACTTTATAAGCATCGGCTCCGGTGGTTGGGGTTGTCCAATTTAGCACCAAAGCATACCGAGAGGCACCCAAGCCTGCTGTTAGATTTTTGACAATAAAGTCGCCCTCTACACCTGTTTCACCATTGCTTACAGTAATGCTCAGATTGCTTACTGTAAGAGGCATTTCGTCTTCTATGTTGGCAGCGAAATTTTGATCATCAAAAGTTAATGCTGTATTTTCGTCGCCAATAACTTTAAATGTAAGAATAAAAAGCGTGCCATCTCCATTTAATCCTGCCATGTTTTCGCTAGAGTCATTCAATAAACTATCTGCCAAAATCAAATGTCCTTGCTGATTGTTTTCAAGCCCCCATTCAAAAGCGGTTTCGTAGCTAGATTGAGCAAAAAAATCTCCTTCGCTTGCATCTAAAAATTCTAAAATTTGTGGGTCGAAATTTAAATCTAAGCCGTAGGCAAAAAGATTTTCTGCATCTTCAATTTTGCCAAAAACTTCAAACTCAGAGCCAATTTGTAGCTGAGTAGCACTTGTTTCTAAATTGATTTTTGTTTCGCCGCTTACTTTTGGGCTTCCTGTTGAGCTTATCGAGCTTTTCCAGTTACTATTCAAAGCTCCTGAAGTACTAAAATCAACCCTTTCCATAGTTAACTTATTGGTAGCATCACCGGCCGGCCACGCTCCACCTGTGGGATTTGCTTCGTCTATAATAGCTCCGGAATTATCCTTTAGCGTTAGGGAGTCGCCGGAGTTGGCCAAAGACAGTGTTTTAACAAAATCGGCGGGCACACCGGCAGCGTTCAAGTTTGTAGCAATAATAAAGTATCCATGGGGTTGGATAGTGCCGGACGTTATAACATATTCTGTGCTGGTATCGTCCACAATTATCCAGCCCGTCATATCAATTTCGTTTAAGCCGTTATTATAAAGCTCTATCCATTCGTCGTTACTGTTTGTGGCAGACCCCGCCCAAGCAACTTCACTAATCACTACAGAAAGTGGATTTGCAGCAAAGGCTATAAAATTTTGGCTGAATAGAGAAAAAATCAGCAACCCCGTAAGCAAAATTCGCATCGTTTTTTTCATGTGATTCTGGGTTAAATAAATACTTTTGCGCAAAAGTGTTTTCAAGCTAACAAAAGAATTTAAAAAAAATCTAAAGTCGTGGTAATTTTTGTAAGTTCGATTTGAACATAAGGCGACATTTGAACATACAAAAATGAGTACCATTAAACTAAACACTACAGAAATATTGGCTTTGTTGGCTGAAAAATTTAGCAGTGCTCAATTAGTTGCAGTTACAAAATCGCGCAGTGGA
>JBGAUX010000032.1:0-12120 GCA_044228405.1 Candidatus Altimarinota bacterium
TTCTCTCCTCACTAATATGAGCATCAACGGCTCCTTTATCACCTGTTGCAACAACATCCGGTATATTATGTTCATCGCAAAGTGCATGCCAAGTTAGTGTACCAGTAGCCGTGTTTCTACATAGCATCATGTATGGAAATGATGGACCAAAAAAAACACCATCGGGCTGCGCCCAATCATCAAAAATACTAGGATTATCTGCCAATCGACTCAATGAACCTTCGGGATTTTTGAATTCTTCTGGCACTTTTATTTCACTCATTTGCGAGTTTAAAGACCTCAAATTAACATTTTTGCTAGATTTTGTCAATCTGCAGAACATCAAGGTCTACTTGAAGGTCTTCGAAGTGTTTCTTTAAAAGTTCCTTGGCATCGTGCACGCCTTTATTGTAAATTTCGGCAGCAGCTTCTTGCAAAACGCAGTCGAGCACATCTTCGGCAGCAATTATACCAATTTCTTCGTCTCTTTCATCATTAAAGAAACTGATAATGTTTTTTATACATTCTTCCTTTTTTGAAGGTGAAAGAAGTGCCAGTCCGCGTTGAATTTTATTCGACATATTCATTTCTCATTATACCTTACTTGCACAGTTAAACATCCATTGCACGCCGAATTTGTCTGTGCAAGAGGCGTAGTAGTCGCCCCAAAACATTACTTGAGGTTCGCTTTCCACTTTTCCTCCTTCAGAAAGTCCGGCAAACAGCTTATCCAGCTCTGGACGAGTGTCTGGCTCCAGGTTGATGTAAAGATTGTTGCCAAAATTCACTTTAAATCCCATTGATTCGGGAGCGTCGGTGCCCATGAGCTTAAAACCTCCCAAGATTGGTAAGGCTACATGCATAACCAAATTTTTGTCTTCGGCGCTCATTGCAGGTTGGCCTTCTTGAGGTGGAATGTCGCCCATGCGATTAATGCCACCTTCAAATTCTCCACCAAATATTGATTTGTAAAAGTTAAATGCCTCCTCGGTATTGCGAGGGAAATTTAAATAAATGCTAACTTTAGCCATAATAGAAAATGTTAAATGTTATCGTCCTTGTTTCTCCGCTTTAGCCTTCTTTTTATCTTTCTTAGACATTGCAGGAGCCTTTTTACTTTCTTTTTTAGCATCTTTTCCTTTTCCCATATAGTAGTTGATTAAAATTAAATTACGCCCGCATTATATTCTAATTATATTTTTTTGAACACATCATCATTAACTTTAATTATTCTTAATGCTTCACGCTTACTTAAGTTGCTAAGTTGAGTTTTATTTGCAAACTCCAGCACCCATTTGGGATTTACTTTAGCGTACTCTCGCAAAATCCAACCTATTGCCTTGTTGATAAAAAATTCTTTTGACCCCAAAAGCGAGTTGATAATGTGACTCAATAACTTGGTGTCTAAATTGCTTTTGTATTTTAATTGAAACAAAATTGCCGATCTTTGCAGCCAAATATTATTTGATTTAAGCCATTTTTCAACGCACACACTTATTTGTTGTGGATACATTTTAAAATACTCCCCCATTAATTTTGGTGCAATCACATCCACAGTTTCCCACCAGGATTTGTTTATTACCATGTATTCAAAAAGAGCAATGTCGTTTTTTGTAAACTCGGGTGCGTAATTAAACGCCATCTCCTGAGCCAAATACTGAAAGTCCCTCTGCGGTTTTTGCCAAAGTATTTTCACAATTTCTGCCAATTCGCCTTTGGCGGGCAGCGAATTTTTTGCTAAAAATGGTTTTTGAATTTCGCGTCTTTTTTGTGAAGACAAGCCAAAAAACTCAAACTGATTACGCAGGTAAGCTTTTTGCCAAACGGCGACCTGAGGCTCACCACTTTTGCGGAACTCCTTTTCAATCTGGCTAACGAATTCTTTCATTTGATTTTTTTGAGTGCCATTCATCTCTTAGCTCTCTCCTTTGCTCTTGCAAATATTGTATAACTTTTTGCAGATTTTTTTCGTTCTCTGTTTTTGGATCTAAAATATTTGGTAAAGTTCCTTGGTAACGTTCTTCTTCGGGTAGTTTTTGCTGATCCTCGTTAAACTCTTCGTGAAGTTTATTATTTAATGACAAATCGTGCGCCGTGATCCAAAAATCACGTGATTGTTGAAACGCTGGACTCTCGGAAATGCCAACTACTTTCAAAAAATAGCTAAATGCAAACATTAAAACCGCTACAGAAATAACTAATCCTGCAATGCCCAGCAAAATCCCTTTGGCAAATCGTAAAATCAGATTCAACACATTATAAATCGCTTCCGCTACTACACATATTATTCTCCAAACGCCAGCAAAGAAGTTTTTTATATAGGTGCTAACAATTTGTTGGTGTTCAATATGAGAATTTTTTTTTACGTTAATTTTTTTTTCCGCCATTGAATTGAGATTAAATGTTACCGCATTAATTTAGCACAGTTTAACCTAACTTGATAATAATCGCCGAGCCAATAAACAGCAACAAAGTTCCAAGCATAAAATAGCCATTAACACTGGACTGGAATAAAAAATAGCTGAAAATGACCACAAAAAACGGATAGGCAATTTCGAAAATTGCCGCTTTGGGAGAGCCTAAATGCTGAATTGCATAAAAAATCAACAAACTAGCAACCAGGCTTAAAATCATTACTATTGAAATTAATTTGATGGTTGATTTGTCCATTTTTATGAGGTCTTTAAACTCATTTGTTTGCAAAAGAAGTAAGGGAAGCAAAATTAAAACTGCAAAAAGTCCGTTAATAAACATTAACATTGAAGGTGAAATCTTTTCTAAAATCCTTTGATCCAGCGCGTACACTAATCCCCAAACTACTGCAGCGGCAATCGCGTAAAAATATCCCATTTGAATTTTTTATATGTTAATCAATCAAGATTCCCATAACATAATCGTCGAAAAAGGCACCGTTGGCAAATGAACCTCGTTTTATTGTGCCTTCTTTTTCGAAACCAAACTTTTTGTAGAGTTTAATAGCCGCCTCGTTGTTGGCTTGAACAGTGAGATTAATTTTGCGAATCACTCCTGATGCTTTTGCCCAGTTAAGCATTGCTTGAATTAAAGCGGTTGCAATACCTTTGTGCCAATGCTCTTTAAGCACAGTAATGCCAAAATCGCCAATATGCATTAAGCGTGGCTTTTGGCTGGCGCTAACATTCAATAAGCCCACAATTTTTTGATTGAGCTCTGCCACAAGGAAAATTTGATTTGCAGTTGAATTGTGCTCTTCTATAAATTGCTCTTCTTGGGCTACTGTAAACTTAAAATCCCCTGCTCCGATTGTAAGAAAATCTGTTTCTGTGGCAACCTGCTTTACATAATCGATTAAACTTTGAGCGTCGGCTTTGGTGGCTCTGCGTATTTGCAACATTTATTTGAGTTTTATTTGGTGATGGCGGCGATTTTGTCGAGTTCGGAATTTGGGAGTACGTGGTAGACACCTAGGCTTTCGTTGCAAATTCTAAAGCTACCTCTAAATTGTCCGTAGGTAACAAATTGATCACCAGGTTGAATAACTAATTCACCATTAGTATATGAACCAATAGCTGTGTAACGACCGCCACCGTTAATAATGAAATGGGATTGCAGGTTTACCGCTTCTACAGGGCCGTCATTTTTTAACCGTGGTTCTAAAACCAAACCTGCCACAGATTCGTGCACTCCTACTCTGTAGTCACCCACATCAGGGGGTAGAGCTGTTTTGGTTGGTGTGCTATCAGCTGCTACTTCTCTATTAATTTCAGGAATATCCATACTTTGATGCTTTAATTATTTTAGAATTATTACACTGTAAATTTAGAAACTTTTTGTAATTTTGTCAATATCACCCTCTACTTCCCTTTGCTTAGATTATTTAGAATTAGCGAACTAACAAATGTTGCAATCAAAATCACTACTAGCGTGCCGAGCGCTTTCATTGTTATATCCTCATCAACTACACCCCAAATCCCCAAGATTGCAATCACAGCAAAAATTAATACGCTAATGCCAAAAACAACTGAGGTAACTTTTTTAGCAGTTTCCATTTTAGAATTTTCCATATTTTTGAGTTAATTATTGAATGCATATTACACTGATTTTGTTGAAAATTTAGCTCTTAAAAAGCGCCTCTAGCTTGTCAAACATACTTTCCCAACCACTTGTCATGTCCTCTTGCATAGTGTCGTCATATGGGTTTTCTGCGACCATGGTCATGGTAGTTGTGCCATTGGCGTGCGACAGTTTAAATTCCACCAATGTCTCGATGATTTCTTTTCCAGGTATGCCATAATACGAAGCTGCAACTGGGTTTCCTTGTGGATCGGTGAATGTATCCAGCCAAGATAGATATTTTGGCTCTTCGACTGATTTATAAATGCCTCGTCCCCAAAACTCTTTGCCGGCTGGTGCCTTAAAGCAGTATGCAAATATTCCGCCTAATTTAAAATCAACAGATAGAGACGATGTTTCCATACCGGCTGGTGCCCACCATTTTCTCAACTTTTCTTCACTTGTTAATGCTTCCCAAACTTTTTCAATTGGTGCCGAAAAAGTGCGCTCTAAAGTTAGATTTTTCATATTGGTTTATTTATAGAATTTATTAATCCACCATTTTTTAAAGAGAGGTATTGTCATTGTTGATAGCAAAAATGCCACCGAAGGAACCAATGCGTTTACAAAGGGGTCTGGCAGTTTTGCGACCAGAAAAAATATCACAATAACAATATATGTGAGCACCAAAATAAGCATTTTGCGTGACCGGCTTGTTTCCCACGCTTTGTCACACTCAACACGCTTATTGCGACTTTTGATTTCGTCGATTTCCTGTTTGAGGTCTTCAATAGTAGGCATATTTTGTGGTCAGTTTACCAAGCTTATAATAGCACAAGTGATGTATGCTGGAAAACAATCATGTCACACCCACAATCCCCTAACCAGGGAAACAGATATTGCTATAACAAATCCGATAATGATTGTCGCGGAAATTTTATTTACTAAAATTATGACATTAGGTTTTAAGTTTTTGTGAAAAACTCCAAATACTACGCTAAGTATGAGGTATAAAGTAGCAGAGCCCATAAAAACGCCTAGCGTAAGCATAGATGCCGAAATGTAATCTTGAGAGGTTAAAGCTGCACCCAAACTAGCAAAGGCAGCTGTAAACATCAAAATTGTCATAGGATTTACTATTGTTAAAACGAATATTGAAAAGTAATCGTTTATGAATCCTTTACTTTTAACTTTTTCGGTATTTTCTTTTGGTTTCTCTGTGAATATTTTTATGCCCAAATAAAGTAGAAAAATGATTCCTATTATTTGGAGCCACAGTTGTTGTTTAATTAGAAATGAAGATATGAAAGTCAAACTAAAGGCGGCAACAGCACCATATGCGCCGTCGGCCGTGGCAACACCCATACCACTAAAAAACCCTGCCCAAAAGCCATTTGCAAGACTCCGCCTAATACACAATATACCAATAGGTCCAATTGAAGCGGCGATTGTGAAGCCAATTATGAAGCCTTTAATTAAGATTTCGATATCCATTTTGACCGTTACTAAAACCTATTTAAAGTATTTTGCTGCTTTTTTGTTGCGATGAGGGCATCCTGGCCAACAGCATGGTCTCTTTTTGCCCTTTAGCAAATCTTCAGTTAATCTTTCTATATGCTCTGCTCTTGTTTCTGCCTTTTTAACGATTGTGGTCCAACAAATCCATTCGTTACGAGCGAGAGGTGTAAGACTGTTCCATTTTTCCAAAACATCTGGTTTAGCAAGCAAAGTTTTTTGCAAATCTGTTGGTACTTCGTGAACTACGCCAGTTGCTATTGTTGTTTTAGTCATAGTGCCTTCATGTTAAATGAAGCGAGGAGAAAAGTAAATTCACTTGTGCTTTGGCTAAGTTGAAAGCTTAGCCATAACCATTTTCACTCCAGTTCGAGCACCTGTAATTGCTTTACCAACACCAACAAAAAGACCACCCACTGCAAGCCCATCTATTCCGCCGATTGCACCACCAGTTAATGCATTAAAAACTCTATTATCGAAATCTGGATTATCACGGTACAATAACTCAATGACTCCGTCTAAAGATGAATGTACTGCAGCAATGATGCCATTAGGATCAGCCTGTAATGCGAGATAATGAGTTAGTGCTTCCACATTTTCGGCACCAGCAAAAAAACCTACTGTAAGGCCAGCTATGACCCCAACGCTAAGCCCCGTGCGCCATGCGGGATCAAATTTGGAGTGCTGTAGACGTGCTAATTGTGGTTGTGCTTCCAGTTTTGGTCCCATTGAATACTTGCCTACTATAAATAAGGTGGCATAATAAACATTTCATTCTAAAAAGTCAAAAGTTTTGTGGGCGGCTCTTAGCAAATGTTGTTATAGCTATCTTCTCTATTTTTGGTGATACTCCAAATTTCACCATTGGATTTTTTACCTTTCCAGGTACCAGATTTAGTTTTCACAATTTCAGCAAGTTGACTGCTTGTTATATTTGCACCAGACCGCCTAAGCTCTGCCAATGCGCTCGTAAGTTTTGGATGCATAATTTTGTGGTTAATAAAGCTATAGTGCTATTTTACTCGCCCAAAAGATTTAGCACAACTTGCGAAAGGGCTTTCACACAGGCTGTTGTTAATTACTTTTTAAAATAGAATGAGCAAATAGCTACTAAAACTGCATGCAATACTGCTTCTTGATGTTCAATTGGCATACTGTTTACATGCTCATCTAGTTTTTTTGACTCTGGAAGCTGTTCCTCAGTGTGGGGGACATGAATAAATGCTGGTTGAAATTTTTGGCCATCCTCACTCATTCTAATGAGGTCCCTCAGTATTGTTTCACACATATGCCTGCCGGCATCTTCAAAAACATTAATGCCAGCAATTTGGGCAATTGCGAGTTTCACTTTTTCTTCATTTGGAAGCCTTATTTCAGCATCCAATTCATCCAAGTCATCATTTGGCCCTACTTTACCTTCGGTATCTTTTATGCCTGTGCCGTATTGTGGTGACTTGTGAGCCACTAATTCCAATGCGAGTTGAGGGTTATCCTTAAAATCCATACCTAAGCCAACAGCAACCTTTGGCTTGTGCGTCTCAATTGCCTCGCTCAAAACACCTCTAAAATCGCTGAAATTGATTGGCAACCGTTGCCCAACTATTTCAATTCTTGTGCCATCGCTAATTTCTATTATTTGGCCATGCAATCTATCCACTAGCTCTGCAGCTACATTTTTGGTGTAGGGACCAAACGCCTCAAAGCCAGTCAATAATAATTTTTCCATAAATTCTATATAAGGCGTGATATTACCATGTTAGCCTTTATGGAGCTAGCGAAAATCGCCCGCGTAGATATAGCGAGGTTTTGCTTGCATCATAACTTAATGAAATACCTCATCACCACTATAGGTGCTGGTGGTGGATTTGAGCCCATATTCAAGTCGCATGCAGATCCTTTTTCCTGAAACTTTCCTCGATTTTTTTCAATGATTTTTTGTGATGCGATATTGGATTCATCGCAGGTTACAAGTAGTTTTTGAAGCCCAAGCTGTTTGGCTTTTGGTAATGCAAGCTCTAAAATTTTCATCCCATAACCTTTATTTCGTGCAGAGGGGCGTATTGCATAGCCAATGTGCCCGCCTATTTTTTCTAATTGATCGTTTAATTTATGACGAATGTTAACATGTCCAACAAACTTACCCTCGTCCACAAGCCAGTAAGTTGTTGCCGGCACCCAATAATCAGGAATATTTTTACCTTTGGCATGATCCTCTGTGCGTTTTATGTACTCGTCAATGCTAGTTGGCTTTTCCGGCACATTCCAAAAGCCTCTACGCTCTTCTGCTTCAAATTCCGCAAGGGCTTCCTTCCAGCTTTTTTCATATTTTTTGCTTGGTTCTATTAAATGCATCCCTAGCTTTTACTCAATTATTTCGAATTTCTCGAATAATGCATCCGCCTCGTTTGTTTGTGTTTCGTCGTCCATTGCAATCCAAACATCAATTTTATCGTCGTTAATGAATGTTGTGTATTCTCTTATAACGCAGCTGTCGCCATTACATTGAGAATTTGAAACAAAGTAGTTGCGGTCACCAAACTTCTTCAATTCGTATTCCTTGTAGTTTTCTTCTTTGTCGAAAGCACTTTTTTGGCCATTATAACTTTCTAGGTCTGGGTAATCGCCGAAAAAACAAGGATCGTTGTCAACTCCACAATTTGAGGTGAATTGCTTAATAGATTCTTCTGAAAAAACTTGCACCTCATTAAATGAAGGAAACTGCTCACTAGAGTTGATTTCGTAGGAAACAAACGAACCTCTGCGGTTTTTTTCGCTACTTTTTGTGAGTGTGTATTCATCAGGAAGCGAAATGTGTACTCCAACTTCTGGAATTAAAAATCCATCCTTCGCCTCTGTTTGTGGGGTAGTGTCGATAGGTTGGTTTTCTTTCACAGAATTAGCGCAGCCAGCCAAAAAAATCGCTGCCAAAATTACCATTATAGAGATTGTTTTTTTCATAGTATTTATATTTATACGGCGTTTTCACCAGTTGTTGGAAATATATTCCAGTCATCATCAAATACTGCTCTAATGTTTTCTCGAACTTTTGGACGTAATTCTCTACTTGATAGTAACTCTTCCAGACCATCAACAAGATTTCCGACTGTTGTAATGCCTATTTGCTTGAGGTCTCCTACAGCTTCCACAGATAGGCCCGCAATATGACCAATATCGTCACCAGGCTTTAATGTATTTGGCATAATAACTTAGTTATTAATTAGAGGAGATATTATCACTAAAAAAAATTACTTAAACCTTCTTAAGTTTGGCTTTTAAATCTGCATTTATTACCAAATCTCTCTGATCTTTATTGGCCTTTTTAACAGCTTTCAAAAAGACTGCAGTTTTTTCCTTATTGCTTGCAGTATGAAAAAAAGATGAGAATGAATCAGTTGTTTTGTCTTGAGTTTGATTCTTTTTAGGGCTGCGGATTATTGTAGTCATAGTATTTTATTGAGTGCTGACTTAGTATAGATGCTCGAGATGTATTGGTCAACTGACTGTCCTGTATTGATTTCAGTAAATTGCTCTATAGTGTTTTTTTCGTATCGTGCAACTCTTCAACCAAGAAACTGCAAAGCTGTTGAAATAAACGGCACCTTGAAATCATAAATGGGAACGTGCTCGCCGTAAGGAATAATCCATAACTCGGCTTCTGGTATAGAATTTTTGAGGTTTTCAGCAATTTCAACTGGGAAAAAATTGTCGCGATCACCGTGTACAACCAGTGTGCGGGCTGTGATGGTTGATAAATTTTCTGTGGTGAAATTCATATCGTCGTAATTTTCGTGGAATGCGTTGAATTGTGCAATAAGTTGACCAATCTGCTCGTCACCACGTTTTGCGCACTCCCGATACATTTCTTGCACTTCTTTGGGCATGGTATTAAACGAAGCTCTGCGCATAATGGCCCTTGCTTGGTCGGGAAAATGCGTAGTTGCACTAATTAACACCATTGCGTCGATGCGCTTGGGTTGGGCTGTAGCCATGTGTAGTAGTGTCATCCCACCAGTACTCATTCCCATAGCCGAAAAATGGTCAATCCCCAACTTATCTAGCAAGTGGAACACGTCATTGGCTGCCTCACGATGGGTAAATTTATTTTCTGGATTAGTGGAGTGTCCGTGTCCGCGCAAATCAACAAGAATCAAGCGATAGTGCTCTGCGAGCTTATCGATAAAGGGGTGCCAGTTTTGTGTGCAACCGCCAAACCCATGCAAAAGCACAAGTGTCTTGCCTGCACCATATTCCTCGTAGTACATCTCAATATTATTAACTTGCACGATGTGTCCGGGGGTACTTTCGGGGGTGCTTCCGGGGGTGCTTCCGGGGGTGCTTTCGGGGTTGCTTTCGGGGGTGCTTGCCTGGTTAGGTGCGTATTGCTTTTTCATGTGTGGCTGGTGTTGAAAAGTTAATTGCACTGCATTGATTTCATACAACACTAGGTATGCCTGAAGTGTTTTTGCCGGCGCTGCTAAATAATTTTTTCCAAATTACTCAAAATACTTTCCACATATGGTTTGCTTAATTCGCCGTTAGTCATCCATTCAAAATATTCCATTTCAGTTTTATTATCGTCTAATCTGCGATAGGTATATTTTACAAAATAGTTATCATCTAAATCCGACAAAACAAACAGCGCATTTTTTTTAATTTCTACGACTTTATATTCCGCCCAATCACTATTTTTCCCGCGATTCTTGTATCTCGTATTGATTTTTGGAGGATATTCATCGGCAATTTCTTCTGAAATTGAAGGAATCCATAAGTGAGTGTTTTGAGGATTCGTGGTAAACTCAAATACTTTATCAATCGGTTGATTTATAATAACTGTAATTTTATTTTCTCTCATATTTGAAAATTGTAGCGAGTTTATAATACGCCGAAAGCGTGCACTCGTGCAATATGGGTGAATTTGACCCCAGGGAGTGTTTTGCATTTAATTTTCAACAATTTGTAGATTTGCCCTGTCGTTTCTACGCCTAATTGTGTCGGGGGCTAAACCTTCGTCCAATTCCTTTAAAACTGAAATAATGATAACATGGCCTGATTGCAAGTTAAGATTACATCTGTATATCGTGATGCTGCGTCTTTACTTTGTAGCCTTGCGAATGTTTCCAAATGTTCAGGAGAAGAACCTCCTAAAATTATTGCTAACTTTCTCCTAACCATCACATAGTCCACATATGCTACTAGATTTTTAGGGTTTAAGAGACGAAAAACGCCTGGGCTTCTTGTTTGAAAATCGTGCAATTCTCTCAATGCTTCACAGAATTGTCGCCATTGAGGACTATTTGTAACTATTGTATTCGCTTCTTTTATAAGTTCGTCTAAATCTCTAATTGCCATAAACTGCATAGTACTTGAAATATAAGTCCAGGCATTTTGTGGATCAAATTCTCCGTCCTCGTTAGTTGAATGTAGGAGAATTGCTTGTGTGGCGAGATTCTTAGGTGGTTCTTCTCCCATGTTTATTAAATAAAAGATGTGATATTAGCCTACTAGAAAACTAAATGCAATGGCGCACAAGCTTCGTGTGTATCTGGTGTTGCTCTGGTTTTAAATACCGCGAAGCAAGCCCCAGCCCCTACTTCCTAACTCTAACAATTTCGCCTTCATTGGCTTGTTGCAGATGTTTTGTAGAGATTTTGACAAGCGAATTTTCAGAACCACCGCCAGTATAAACTGTGTCCATTTCCATAACTCTTGGATCAATGAGAAACTTTGCTTGATAACCAAATGAAGGAGTTCCTCCACATGGATAACCAGTTTTTTCTAGAATTTCCTCTGGCGTTGCTGTTCTTGGACGTTCAATATTCAAGGCCTTTTCGACGCGAGATGTGCTAGCCCGATCTTCACCTTTTACGATTGCAACTATTAAATTACCTTCGCTATCGATCATACAAATATTTTTTACAAAAACTTGAGGGCTAGCATTTGCCGCTTGTGCAGCTTCTTCTACAGAATGACACGATTGATTAAAGCTCAAATGTTGACCTTGAATATTGTTGGCTTGAAGGAACTCCTTCATTTTTTCTTCGTAAGTGTTCATAGAGGCTAAAGAATGACAGCTTTTATTAAATCATAAGCGTTAGGGCTGGGCGAGTAAAATTTCAGCTAACGTCCGCGACTATGAGCAGTTTGGTGGCGGTATAATTTGCGCGTTAGCGCTTACCGCCACCAAACTTGCGTGAAGGAGTGAACCTCATAGTCTCTGTTATGTGTTGTATTGTGAAACGCTTAGCAAGCGCTTGTAGAAACATCTACCGTGTTTTCCTCAAAGTAGTATTTGCCGCTGTATTGTTGACAAGGCGAGCCGCCGTCATTTTGAAAACCAGTAAATTGTAAGTAGTTACCAATTCGTGAACCGAACTCTGCTGCACAGTATGTACCTGGTGCTTCTGCAAGGGCAGAGTTGGCGATGTCATATTTAAACACGTTTCCGCATCCATGTGCCTGAGCAAAATCTGATGGTATGAAAATGAATAAGGTTTCGTCTAATGATAGACAGCCTTCACCATAAGGTGCACCGACAGAATCTTCCATATAATCGCCTGCCGCATATTTTGTTTCTAGCGAACTAAACCATGATTT
>JBGAUX010000033.1:0-11745 GCA_044228405.1 Candidatus Altimarinota bacterium
GAATATCCGCTTGACCAGGTTTTTTCCAAACCGATTTTCCATTGATCGTATTATCCTTCACCATTCCTTCAAATTGGATTTCACCTTCATTGGAGCTATTAATCGTGCAGCTGAACGTGGTATTGTTGTCTTTGTTCTGTTGCTGGTAAGCGGCGGCGGTAAAGCCATATTGGTGACAGGCATCTGAATCCATTTGTCCATCCTTAAAAATTAATATGTCCGCATCTTTTTTATCCGGTTGGGCGACATCCCATATGCTGATCTGAAAGGATTTGCCATCTAACGATTTATTTACATTCTGGGCGCAGGACATGTTGAGAAAAATGCATAGACCTAAAAAAAATTGAATTGCTTTCATAAGAGCTGGTTTTAATGGTGATTGAATAATTAATAATTGTGTTGGGTTTTAATTTTTTACCAAAATGGTCCTTATCAGGATTACCAGTATATTCGGTTGATGGGATTCTTATGGGATCAAGGAACCAAAGCTGCACTTAGGTTCCGGTGCAATTTTTATGACAATTCACTCCAACAAACCAGACTGCCACCTGTCATTGTCAAGTCTTTAAGATCCAGGCATTTTGTAATCAAAGCTCTTACTCCTGGATCAAAGAATAAACTCATTTTATGAAACTTGAAAATATTTCTATTTACGCTATTAAAATGCCATCCTGAGTGAATCAAAGCGAAGGTCATTTTACTGTGCAAAGACAGTATAAAATTTGGCTGATGAAAACCAATATCGATTTTCACAAACTTAATTTTTTAAAATTGGCGAAAAATCACATTTGTTCAAAAGAAGTTTAGCTGACTCTAAAATCACACCCTTCATTTTGAACATAAACCGTCTGCTCACTGTAAATGTAGTTTTTATTTTTCAAATTTTGGTAAATTTATTTGAATTAATTTGCCAGCCTTATTGAAGTAATGTAGGTCTTTCGATCGAAAATTTGATAAAATTATTATTTATTTCAAAAAGGGGCAGACTACAAATAATCTATAAATTATTAATAGGTTTAATAGTTTTGCCTCTTTATTAACTTGCATATAATTGCATATATTTAAGTACTTTTGGCAAGTCAAAAAAGTTTAATACATGACCTTTTGGGCGTCCGGAACACCAAATAGAGAAATTAAAAAAATATTGCTACAACGGTATATTCAATTTATTTCACATCAAAACACTGGGGTTGGCAATTTAGTAGGAGGATTATTCTATGATAGATTTAAAGGGGTTATTATATTGGGGGAGCTCTTCGAAAACCCTGATAAGCCTTACTTGATTATTTGTCTTGCCAATAAATTTTCAGTTACGATAAACAAAAGCAGGGTTGGGGAAAAGGGCAGAATTATAGTACTTAAAACCTAATAAAAAGAAATGAGCATCACTCCCTTTCACGCTAAATACTATGCCTACGAATTAACCAAACGCTATGCTGCAAACAGCTTGCAGAAGTTTACAGCCTCACTTGCTAATGCCCAAGTTGACTTAAACCCTCATCAAGTTGATGCAGCTTTGTTTGCTTTTCAATCGCCATTGTCCAAAGGTGCATTATTGGCAGATGAAGTAGGTTTGGGTAAAACTATTGAAGCCGGAATTGTAATTTCTCAAAAATGGGCTGAACGCAAGCGCAAAATTTTGATAGTGGCCCCAGCTAACTTGCGCAAACAATGGAACCAGGAGATTGCCGATAAATTCTTTTTACCCTCTGTCATTCTCGAATCAAAGTCATTCAATCAGGAAATTGCCAAAGCCAATTTTAACCCTTTTAATCAACCCAACAGCATAGTCATTTGCTCATACCAGTTTGTCAAAAGCAAAGCTATTTATATAAGCAAGGTAGATTGGGACTTGGTGGTAATTGATGAGGCACACCGTTTGCGGAATGTGTACAAAACCACCAACAAAATTGCCAAATCCATAAAAGAAGCTGTAGCCCATGCACCAAAAATTTTGCTAACGGCTACGCCATTGCAAAACTCTTTATTGGAGTTGTATGGCTTGGTTAGCATCATTGATGAATATGCTTTTGGTGACCTTAAAAGTTTCAAAACACAATACACGAGAGTAACCGAAAATCAAAGTTATGACGAACTTAAACGTAGGTTAGAACCCATTTGCAAAAGAACCCTTAGAAGGCAGGTTTTAGAATACATTAACTACACAAACAGATCTTGTATATTGCAGGAGTTTACACCCCGTGAAGATGAAAAGCAGTTGTATGATTTAGTTTCCGACTACTTGCAACGTCCCAATTTGTATGCTTTGCCTCCTGGTCAGCGCACTTTAATGACTTTGATACTTCGCAAGTTGTTGGCCTCATCAACTTATGCGATTTCAGGCACTTTGCAGGGGTTGGCTGATAAACTGGAAGCCACGATTGAAAGGCAGAACAATATGCCAGTTAATTTGGATGAAGTATTTGCAACCAACTACGAAACGTTCGAGGAACAACAAGACGAATGGATTGATGAGGAAGAAGATGAGGGTACATTTAAGGAAGAAAGAGTTTACAAACCAGATGAAATCGCTGAAATAAGGCAAGAAATTGATGCTTTAAATCAGTTCAAGAAATTAGCACAATCCATCAAGGTCAATTCAAAAGGAGAAGTTTTATTTACTGCATTAACCAAAGGTTTTGAAAAGCTACAAGAACTTGGAGCAAACAAAAAAGCCATCATTTTTACAGAGAGTACCCGAACACAGGAATACCTTAAAAACATTTTAGAGGCAAGAGGTTACAAAGATGAAATTGTGTTGTTCAATGGCAGCAACAACGACCCAAAAAGCGGACAAATTTATACGGCTTGGCTCAAAACACACGAAGGCACAGATAGAATTACAGGTTCAAGAACGGCTGATAAAAGGGCTGCATTGGTTGATTACTTCCGAGATACTGCAACCATCATGATTGCCACAGAAGCAGCAGCAGAGGGCATCAATTTACAGTTCTGTTCATTGGTGGTAAACTATGACTTGCCCTGGAACCCCCAACGTATTGAACAGCGAATTGGCCGTTGCCATCGTTACGGACAAAAGTTTGATGTGGTAGTGGTTAATTTCCTAAACAATACCAATGCTGCCGACCAAAGAGTGTATCAATTGTTGGATGAAAAATTCCAATTATTCAATGGTGTATTTGGTGCAAGTGATGAAGTATTAGGAGCAATTGAAAGCGGAGTTGATTTTGAAAAACGTATTGTAAAAATCTATCAAACTTGCCGCACTACCGAAGCCATCCAGTTGGCTTTTGATTTTTTACAGAAGGAAATGGAACCCGAAATTGAACAGGGCATTGACCTTACTCGAAAAAAACTATTAGAAAATTTCGATGAAGAAGTACACGAAAAACTCAAAATAAACTTACAACAAAGCACCGATTACCTTACCAAGTTTGAGAATTGGCTATGGCAACTCACCAAGTATTTTTTAGAACCCTTTGCCACATTCAACCATTCTGAAAACAGCTTCTTCCTCAATAAAAATCCATTTGCAGGTGAGGCTATACATAAAGGACCATACAGAGTAGGCAAAAAGCATATTGGCGAGGCACACGAATTAGTAGAGGTAAATCCAAATGAAAATCTCTACCGCATTGGGCATCCTTTGGCACAAAAGGTAATCGCCAATTGTAAAAACGAAGAGTTAAACATTCAGGAGTTGCAATTTGACTATTCGGGCAGCGATAAAAAAATATTCATCCTCGAAAATATAGTAGGTAAGCAAGGATGGTTACAAGCCAAGCAAATAACCATCTCAAGTTTTGAGAACGAAGACCATATTTTGTTTGCTGCTTTTGATGATGAAGTTAATACACTTGAACCCGACCAATGCCAACGGTTATTTTCTTTACCGGCAGTTGCAGTATATACAAATCAATCGTTTACCGAAATCGAAAAAGCCAAGTGTAGAGAAATATTTCACACCCTTCAGTTCAGTATCATTGAAGAAAACCGCAAACGTAACCACCACTTTTTTGATGAAGAAGTTGACAAGTTAGAAAAGTGGAGTGAGGATGTACGGAACAGCATCAAATTTGAAATCAAGGAACTGGATAAGGAAATCAAAACCCGAAAAACAGAAGCCCGAAAACTATTGAATTTAGAGCAGAAGGTTAAAGAGCAACGCATCATCAAAGACCTTGAAAAGAAGTTGGCGGAGAAACGCTACAACCAATATCAGAACGAAGATGATATTGAGCATAGAAAAGATAAATTATTGGACGAAGTAGAACAACGATTGAAACAACAAACTACCGAACAAGACCTATTCACCATTCGCTGGAAAGTAATATAAATATGGCTAAGCAACTACAAAAATTAGAATTAACCTGGATAGACAAGGGCAACGAACCCAAGCTAGAACCACGTATATTAATAGAAGACCCAAGCAAAAGTTTTGGCGACCCCAAAAGCGAAAACATGCTCATACATGGGGATAACCTTTTGGCATTAAAAGCACTGGAACAAAACTTTACTGGCAAAATAAAGTGCGTTTATATAGACCCTCCTTTTAATACTGGTGCTGCATTCGAACATTATGATGATGGTATTGAACATTCTATTTGGTTGGACTTAATGTATCGTAGGGTTACTATTCTACATAAATTGCTTTCAAAAACAGGTTCCATTTTTATTCACTTAGATGACAACGAAGTTGATTACTGTAAGCTTCTTCTAGATGATATTTTTGGCAGAAATAATTTCATAAATAGAATAACCGTTGAAGCAAGATCTCCTTCTGCTTTTAGCACAGTAAATCCAGGTGTATTCAAATCATCAGAATATATTCTATGGTATGCAAAAGATAAACAAGCTTGGGAAAGCAGAAGTATAAGAATACCGTCCAGCAGGGATACAGCATATAGTAAATTTATATTATACAGGCAAGAGGATGAGAATAATTGGCAATTCATTTCTTTGAAACAGGCTTTTTTGGAAAGTCTAAATGAGGACCGACTCGATTTAATAAATAACTTTCTTAACTCAATTTATGAAGAAGGTAGATTGCTAACTAAGCCACTCTTAGCAAATTATATAGTAACAAAATTCGAGCTTAATGTATTGTTCAATGTAAAACAAGTAGCGAATTATCTTTGGAGCAAACTAAAAATCGAAACATTCGATGAGTTTTGGTCATCAGTATATTTGTATTTCCTTGATAAATGTTCTTACAATTACAACGATAAAGATCTTGATGCTTTTGTCTTTGAAAATGCGATTTCAGTTTTTAGGGAAACTGAAATATCGGATGATGGTGCTGGTCAAGAGACGGTTAATTTGAAATATAAGTCATTAGACAATCCAAATAAAGTTTTAAAATTAGAAAGAGGCGAAAACTTAGATACAATTTACATTCTTAACGGAAAGCAATTGTCTTTTTATAAGAAAAATGTTGGCACTGTTGATGGCAAACTAACATCAACAAAAATCTTAACTAATGTATGGTCAGATATATCATGGGAAGGCATTGCCAGTGAAGGTGGTGTAAAATTTAAGAAAGGTAAAAAGCCCGAAAGATTATTGAAAAGATGTCTTGAACTTACAACAAATGAAGGCGATTATATTTTAGATAGTTTCTTAGGTAGCGGCACAACAGTAGCTGTTGCCCATAAAATGAACCGTAGATGGATTGGCATTGAATTAGGAGAACATGCCATAACTCATTGCTTACCTCGTTTGCAACAAGTTGTTTTGGGTAAAGATAAAGGTGGCATTACAGAAGCTGTTAATTGGAAAGGAGGTGGAGGTTTTAAATTTTACACCCTTGCTCCATCCTTAGTGCAAAAGGACAAATACGGAACAGAAATCATCAATCCTCAATACAATGCCAATATGTTAGCAGCAGCTATGGCAAAGCAAGAGGGTTTTCGTTACCAACCCGATGAAAACAACTATTGGAAACAAGGCATGAGCAGTGAAAAAGATTTTATTTTCACCACTACTCAGTTTATTACCGTTGCCATGTTAGATAAGTTAGCCGAAGAATTAAAGCCGGGTGAAAGTCTATTGGTATGCTGCAAAAGCTTTGCAAAAGGTTGTGCCAATCGCCACACCAATATCACCATCAAAAAAATTCCGCAAATGCTATTAGGTCGTTGTGAGTTTGGCAAAGACGATTACAGTTTCAATATTGTAAACCTTCCACATAATGATGATGAAGATTTTGAAATAGAGGACAGCGAAGAAAGTGAAGCACCAAAACCAGAAAAGAAAGCCAAATCCAAAAAGTCAAAAGAAGACGATACCCAACCTTCATTATTTTAATGTAACGAGAAGCAACAAATATGAACCAAATAGCAGAAAATATAAAGCAACGTTTATCGCTTCGCAAACCCTTGCAAGAGGCGTTGGATATACTTACCCAACTTTCGGCAGAACTGGAGCTTTCAAAAGAAGTGGACTTAAAAACAGAACTGGAAAAGGTACAGGCATTATTTCCTACTTGTTCCGATTTTGAAAGAGAGTTTCCTTCCATTTGTTTCAGCATTGCCACAGGTGTAGGCAAAACCCGATTGATGGGTGCTTGCATTGCTTACTTGTATTTAGAAAAAGGCATCAAGAACTTTTTTGTCTTAGCCCCCAACCTTACTATTTACAACAAACTGATAGAAGATTTTGGCAATAGTAGCAATCCCAAATATGTGTTCAATGGCATTGCCGATTTTGTACACAATAAGCCTGTAATCATTACCGGAGACAATTACAATCAGGTAAGTTCATTATTCAGCGAAACAGAAATCAGGATCAACATTTTCAATGTTTCCAAGTTTGCAAGAGAAACCAAACCTGTTGTGGAAGGTGGCCGTAATATGGCACCTCGTATCAAACGGCTTTCAGAATATTTAGGTCAAAGCTATTGGGATTATCTCACCGGTTTAAATGATCTTGTGATATTGATGGATGAAGCACATCGGTACCATGCCGATAAAAGTAAAATGGCCATCAACGAACTGCAACCCATTTTGGGCATTGAATTAACAGCAACCCCCATTGATGAAAAGGGTAACCAGTTCAGAAATGTTGTGTATGAATATAGTTTGGCTCAAGCACTAACAGATGGCTTGTATGTAAAGAACCCAACCATTGCCAAGCGTAGAGATTTTAATCCAAATGGCAGAAGTATTGAAGAAATTGAAAAAATAAAATTAGAAGATGCCGTAAGTATTCATGAAGATACCAAACAAGAACTAAAACTCTATGCACTCAACACAGGCAAGCGATTAGTAAAACCTTTTATATTGGTTGTTTGCCGTGATACTACTCATGCAAAAGCGGTGTATGACTTAGTTTCATCCAACGATTTTTATGAAGGGGCATTTGCCAACAAAGTATTACAAATAGACAGCACTACACGGAACGAAGAATTAATAGAGCAGCAGTTTATTTCTCTTGAGAGTGAAGACAATGAAATAGAAATTGTAATACACGTAAACATGCTCAAAGAAGGATGGGATGTGACCAATTTATATACCATTGTTCCATTAAGAGCTGCCAACGCATCCATTTTAGTAGAACAGACTATAGGAAGGGGTTTGCGTTTGCCTTTCAGTGGTGAGCGTACAGGTAATGAAAAGGTAGATAAACTGACTGTTGTGGCCCACGATAATTTTGATAGCGTAATTGCTGCAGCCCAAGACCCAAATTCTATTCTAAATAAACTCAAATTCATTGAAATAGATGAAGCACAATTAAAAGAAAGAGTAGAGGTGGTAACGGTTCAAAATACCATTCAACAAAGCATTCAAAAAGAGCAGGAAGAGGTAAATAAAATTGTAGAACCTGAGCAAAAGCAACAAGAACAAAACAAGGTTGATGCAAAAAAGGTGTTGGTCAATGTTATTCCGTTTTTCAATACCAATTCACAGGTTAAAAAAGTAGATGACCTCATGAAGCCTGAGGTGCGGGCATTGGTAATGGAGGCAGTAAACAAGGAACTCATCTCGGGACAGGGTAATTTATTTGTTGATCAGATAGTTGCAGAGGCTGAGGGATTGTATGAAAGATTGGTTGCCGATTTTAAAAAGAACATCATTGAAATTCCACGTATGGACTTGGTACAAGGTGAAGTAACGGCCACCTTTGAAGATTTTGATTTAAACAGTTCAGATTTCACTTATGACCAGCTTAATGAAGAAATAGTAAGAATTGGCCTCAAGGACCGCAAAATGGATGTGATAGAGGTGAGGAAGGGTGTCTATTATGGCAAACCCGAAAAGCTACTTATCTCTGAACTCATTAACTTCTCTGAGATTGATTACGATGCCAATGCAGACCTTTTACACAAATTGGCAAAACAAGCTATATCAGAATTGCAAAGTAATTTAAAGGTTGGGGAGGACCTCAATACTCTGGTATTTCAATGGCGAAGAGCAATAGCAAATAAAATGTACCATCAAATGATGGAGCATTTCAAACTGCATGAGCCGGAATATATCAAACCCAATGTAAAGCCGTTTACTAAAATAGAAGATTGGAATTTTACCACACTAAAAAACGAAGGCCGCAAAGATTATCGTGATGATAGTTTTCCGGCAATACAAGTTCCTAAATACATTTTTATAGGCTTTGAAAAATCATGTCATTTCGAGTATAAGTTCGACAGTAGGACAGAGCAAACCCTTGCCGTGATATTGGAAAACGACAAGGATGTGTTAAAATGGCTAAGGCCAGCATCCAATCAGTTTCGGATTTATTGGCATCACAACAGTAAAATTTACGAACCCGATTTTGTAGTAGAAACAGCAGATACCATTTACCTTGTTGAGACCAAGAGATCAGATGAAATTCCTAGCGAGGAAGTCCAAGCAAAAGCCCGAGCAGCCCTCAAATACTGCAACTACGCAACCGAATACACAGCAGAATTTGGCGGTAAACAATGGAAATATGTATTAATCCCTCATGACCAGGTTAGCAAGACAAATAGTTTCAAGGGAGTGGTATCAAATAATATTTATAAAATATAGAGCAAGGCAAGTTACTACCCCTTCCTTACAATAAAATAAAAAAGTACCATAGAAAAATCACCTGCAAATCACAAGATGATAATGGAATTGGTAGAAAGCATAATGGCTGGTGATACCAGTGCAGATGAAGGGTTGGAAATGGTCCATATTGTAGTCCATTTTTCTAAACAGCCTCAGTTTTAATACCAAAAAGGTTGTAACATCTTGAAATACAGTCTATTTGCTAATAATTTGGTTTAGAAGTTGTTGATACTTAATTTTGCCATCAACTATCATATGTTCAAAAATATAGTTTACTTTTGCGCCCCCTTAAAAATATAGTTGTATAATTGCAATCAAATTAGTGTATAAAATGGAAAAATTACAGGTAAATCAAATCTTGGTAAAAGATGCCAAGTTATCGGCTGTAAAGCTGAATGAATCCAATGTAACCGTTACTAATCTAATTAATGAAACCAAACAAAAGCAAGCAGAGGTTCTCAAACTTAAAGAATTTGATCAGGAAAGGCTTCGTATGGTTGTTCAATTGTAACAGAAGCTGCGGTGTGCAAATCTTACAATATTCTAATACAAACCTTGCTAACGCATTAGCCAATAAATATACACCTTCAGAAGTTATTACTTCCAAAAATCATTTCATTTTTTTAACAGGTTACTTGAGCCATACCGATATTAATGCTCAATCCATCGTTATTGAAGATGACTATATAAGCAAAGATTTTCTTCACGATTATGCTTCATACTATGCACTTTGTTTTGAGCAATACCCTAAGTTTTGTAAACGAGTGCATTTTTTTAATAACACTTTTACCTCTGAAGAATTTCAAACAGTAATTTTAGGTGAGGAAGAAGATAACAAGGCATTTTGGGAAAGTTACTTAGGTTTTGTTGTGGTGAAACCAATTCCTGTTACTGTAATTGGTTATACTGTGCTAAAAACTTATGCCAGCAGTCAAGATTTTAATGCAAGGAACTTTTGGGGTGTAAGAAAATATAAGGTTCATTTTTACGGCAATGAAGTTGAGTTAATTTCCCTTGCATTTCAGGAGCAAGATAGTGTTTTAGCAGCTTGTGCCACCACTGCTATTTGGTCAATGCTTAATAAAGCATCTGTTGATTTTCATACCATCTTAAAATCTCCAAGCCAAATTACAAAGGATGCAGATAGTGTTTCTCCTGACGGTAGTAGGTTGTTTCCAAATAAGGGATTAAACCTTTTACAAATTTGCCAAGCAATACTTAATTCGGGTTTGGTTTCAGAAGTAAAGCAACCCGACTACCCTGTTAAAAATGCAACAGGTGATATTATTGGCAAAATTGTTTCTAATAGATATTTAAAAAAGATATTGAGTGCATATTCTCCAATAGGCATTCCAATCATTTTAGTTGTAAATGTTCCAAATGGGCATTCCTATGGTTTACATGCAATAACAGTTTCTGGTTTTAAACAAACACCACCTGTCGGGATTGCACCAAGAACAGAGATAACATGGCTTTCAGACAATATTGAAAAATTCTATGCACATGATGACCAATGGGGGCCTTTCGCAAGAATTGATTTTCAAAATGATGCTGAATTACTCACACCTTGGACTTTATTGCTTGCTCCAACCCAACCCACCTATGTAACAAATATTGTTGTTCCCTTATATCCTAAAATTCGTATTTCTTACGAAGACATAGAAGCCATAGTATTAGGCTTAGATGCAATACTTACTTTGTTTTTTGATAATAAAATTGTTGCTGATTTAGTTTGGGATATTAAAATTGATTTTAGCGAAAATCATAAATCACGTATCAAAGTTTCTAGTCTTGATGCTACTGAAAAAGTTGCACGAATAACGAAAAGTCAACCTAAATATTTGTGGATTGCAACTTGTTATATTGGTCAATTTAAAATTCTTGAATTTACTTTTGATGCAACAGATGTTAGAAGTGGAATGATAGGCGAAGATTTGATCTCATATCTACCTGATGATATAAAGACGGAGTTAAAGCAGCACTTAGTCTTAAATCAGGCAATTCACCAAAAATTATTTGACCACATTGCAAGTATTAAATATTATCAGTTCCTTATTGATAAGCTTTAATTTGTTTCTTTTCTCCTTCGTCTAAATCTAATTGATAAATAAAAAAGGGGCTTTTCAGCCCCTTTCATTTTAACTTGCTTTCGCAAGTGCAGCTATTCCCAAACAGATAAATGCAAAGGCAAGTGCTCCAACGATAAGTTCAGCGTTTTTGCCCCGGGCTTCAACGCAAACATCTTTTTTGCACACCCTTACTTTGTCAGTAGGGAATTGATTAGTAGAAATATAATTCATGCTTATCAAATTTAAAGGTTAAACATTCTGCTACTCTTACCCGAGCAGTGCAGGTTAACAGTATTTTGAGAGCTTCTGCTATTTCTCTTTTCTTACGCCTTTGAACTTGCCACCACTTGTTTTCACATCCATAATTTGACCGTTATCAGGATTTCTCTTCTGCATTAGTCCAGTCTTTGGATTTTCAAATTGTGTTCTGTTCTTTACAGCACCGTTTCTGTGGCCATCGCCTACTTTTCCGTTTTTTGCCATTTCATTAAAGTTTAAATTGTTAAGTCTTCAATGTTAGCAATCGGTGCATCTCTTTTCACAGCAGCAATGCCGTTTTCACAAGCCTGCGAACTTTCATACATTTCGCTTTTACCTAAATCCTCATTGTTTGCTGCTCTTTGTAGAAAGTAATATTGATTACTGCTTGCAATCATTCGCTTAAAGTTGGTGTCAGCAACATTTCGCTT
>JBGAUX010000034.1:0-10841 GCA_044228405.1 Candidatus Altimarinota bacterium
GTTTTTATCTTCAATATTATTCTTTCAATTGATTTTACGGTTCAAAACACATTAAAAGAGTTAAACCAAAAAGTAGATTTAACTATTTATTTGCAAGATCGTGTAAGTGAAGACAGCACTATTGTGGAATCGTTTTTAGCGGATGTAAAACAAATTTAAGGTGTGGTTGATGTAAAATTTATTTCCAAAACCGATGCACTTCAACAAATTAAAAAACTGCATCCTCAAACTGTAGACTTTTTTCAAAAATATCAAATTACAAATCCCCTACCCGGCAGCATAAGTATTACAACATCAGACGCGCGTTTTCATGATGAAATTAAAAACTACATTCGAACAGTTTTTCCAAATTACATTTCCAGCATTAACGATAACAACGATGAGCAATCTCAACGCACACGCAAAATTTTAGATAATTTAAAAAGTGTGGAAAGTTTTGCCAACCAAACAATTTTTTGGGTGTTTTTCGTTTTCTTAATTGGAGGTGTATTAATAATTATCAACTCAATAAATATCACTATTTTTTCTCGTCAAAAAGATCTCTTTATTCAGCGATTTGTTGGGGCTAACCACAATTTCATTCGACTTCCATACATACTGGAAGCAATTTGGTATTCTACTTCGGCCGTGTTAGCCAGCTTTGTTTTACTAATGTTCATCACAAAAATTAGCGATACGGGAAGCAGTTTTACACTATGGAGTTTTAGCAATATTCAAGCCTACCAGATTTTCTTTATTGAATTACTTGCTGCAACTGCACTAAGCTCAATTGCCAGTTTTATTGTGATAGAATCACATCTACGCAAAAAACTATTATGAGGCAAATAAACATAGAGGGTACAATTTTGTGCAAAAAGCCTTACGGAGAAGGACACGAGCTCGTGTTTATTTTTAGCAAAGAACTCGGCAAAATTAAAACTGTTGCCAAAGGAAGCAGAAAAATTAAAAGCAAATTTTTAGGGCATCTCGAAACCTTAAACATCTGCAATTTTCAACTCTACCAAAGCAGCCACAGCCTTTTAATTACCGAATGCAATACTATTCAACCATTTAAGTTTGATAAGTTGTCGCATCTCCACACAAATTATGCGCTTAAAATTGCCAACTTTTTAATGCGCACCCTAGCCGAGGAACAAGCCGACATTGTCCTTTATAAAAAAGTTAAGTCTGCTATCAACAACTTTACCCAAAGTGATAAACCCCTAATTGAATATCTTCAGCTTTGTATTTATATAATTGATCAATTGGGTTTTTACAGCGATTTCACAAATACCTGCCCAACTTGTCACAGCAATATTAGTGCCGAATCGCCTTTTTATTTAATGAAAGGTGATATTATCATTTGCGAAAAATGCACCAACAGAGGCCCAATAGACGCCACTATCCCCGGCAAATATCGTAAGTTTCTCAATCACTTAAACGAAATTAGCACACAAAACAAAGACAGATTAAAAATTAACGAAGAAGAAAGATTCTATTTAGAAAAACTAATCGAAGCTTTTTTTGGACACTACTCTAGCTCCTTTAACTGAACCGGCACAATCAATTCCAAATCAGACTGAGGCACATCATAAACCTTAATGCCCTTAATAAGTGCATCTCGGTTATCTTGCAAGTCTTGTATTCGTGCTCTAAAACTTTGTAAGAAAGTAGCAAAGCGTTCATCAATTCTTTGTAAAGCTTTATAACGAGCTTTTAAAACCACAAGTTCTTTTGAATAATTAATATAATCATTCAAGTTTTTGCTGGCTTCGTTTGCCAGTAATTGCTCAAAGTTTTGAAAGAATAAAGTTTCCAAGTCCTTTTTAGGTTGTTCCAAAGAATTAAAAGTCGTAGAAATTATTGATAATTCCTGAGTTAACATCGCTTTCATTTCTTTAGCATCCGTATAAAGTTTGTTCATTAAAGCCAAATAATCATCCAAGGCCTGTTCACGACTAATCGCTCTATTAAGCGTATCATTAATATCAACCTTGTATGCATTCGACATTTTTCTCAGCAAATCAATTGAAGTAATAATTCTATAATCACCTTCTAGCTGGTCTCTTAAAGTTTGCTCACCAAAAACCCCAGAATTAACAACTGCAGACTGCCAATATTCAATATTTAAAGGCATAAATTCTTTACCAAACAATTGCGCCATTTTAATTGGGCTCGGAATAGTTACAGACGAGTTTGACCCAGCATTTTTACCAAACACCTGCGCATTATTTAATGCGATATTTTCAGATTCAGTTACTGTGCCAGGGTTATTTGGAGTATTATTCGTATTAGTCCCTGAAAACAAATTAGTTATTTTTGAAATCCCACCAAGGCTTAAAAATGTAACAATTACAATTAAAATCAAAAGTCCTGCACAGCTCTTAAAAATCATTTTTTTTGAAACCCCTGCTTCGCTTAAAGAATTCCAAAAGCTTTTTTTGTTACTCAACCCTTTACTGCTAGGTGGATTTTCACCTGGCAACGAAAAATCATTTGCAGGTTGCAAATCATCTTCTGGTTCAATTGTAGAAGAACTACTAATTACTTCTGCTTCAATGGGTGCACTATCGTCAACATCGCTTGCAGTATCCAAATTTTGCTCAGGAGCATTAGAATTAAATGGTGAATCGCCATAGTGCGGAGTAGAAAAATAGTCAGAGTCCGACATTGGTTTCTCTGGCTCTTCAACTTTCGGTTCCTCCACATTATTTGCATCATCAAAATTATCAGGAAAAATTGAAATATCTTTCATCGGATCGCCACTCGGTGCCGGCTGTGCAACAGGCTCTTGTACTGATTGCTCAAATGGTGATGGCTGTTGAAATGGATTTTGTCCAAATTGATTTTGCTCAAATGGAGATGGCTGTTGAACCGGCTCTTGTGCTGATTGTTCAAATGGAGACTGTCCAAATGGTGATGGCTGTGTATCTGGTTGCGGTGCTGGCACTGCTTGTTGTGGTGTTGGATTCATATCAAACCCTTGCGGACTTGGTTGAAAATCTGGTGTAGCTTGCTGAAAATCTTGTGGTGCAGATTGTTGCACTGGTTGTTCAAACGGATTTTGCTCAAACGGAGACTGTCCAAATGGTGATGGCTGTACAATAGGCTGCACATCTTGCTGTGGTGCTTGTGATGCTGGATTCATATCAAACCCCTGTGGGATTGGTTGAAAAGCAGGCTGTTGAGAGTCTGGTGTAGGCTGTTGAAACCCAGGTGCGCCAAAGTCCTGTGGTGCAGGTTGTTGCACAATTTGTACATCTGGCTGCAATGCTTGCAAATCTGGTTGTGGAACTTGCAAATCTGGTTCTGATGCTTGCACCTCAACTTGAGGAACTACTTCCACCACTTCTTCTTTAACTTTTTTTGCTACAGTTTTTCGCTTTCTTTTGCGTTTTTTCTTCTTTTTAACTTCCTCTTCTTCAACTCCTTCAACTTTTTCGGTTTTAGCGGGAGATTTAGTTTTACTTGCAGAAGCTTTAGCTTTACTTGTAGGCTTTTTCTTATCATCACTAACAGCTGTAGACTTCTTTTTCCGTCTTTTACGCTTCTTTTTTGCAGGCACAACAGCTTTTGCAGCTTCATCAGCTACTTCTGTGTTTTCTGCTTTTTTTAGCTGATCATCTTCTTCAGCCATAAACTAAAAATTAATATCTAGTTATTATAGCACAAAAAAGCACTAAAGATAAGCCCATAATCACAAAATCACAGTAAATCAGCCAATTTCGACGCAATTTCAGTCTTTTTCAGCTCCCCAAGCTGTTTTTTAGCACCATTTACATATAAATCGACTGACATATTATCGGCACCCAAAGCCTTTGAGGTGACAGATAAACATATATCTAAGCCTTTTTTTGCTATTTTAGCCAACACAGTTTGCTCGGTGTGCTCGGTTTGCTCGGTTTCTACACTCTCGTCATCAGCACGAAGCACAAAGCCCACTATTTTTTGATTAGTCCTTTTAGAGCTCAAAGAAGCCAAAATATCATCATTGATTGAGGTTTCTATTGCCCCTAATTTATCCTTTGGCAACTTACCATCATAAAAATTTGTCGGTCTAAAATCAGCGACAGCCGCAACAGAAATCACCGTATCAACGCTAGCAAACTCACTTTCCATCGCCTTGAGCATCTCCAAAGCACTTTCAACTTTAATAAATTTCAATCTATCATCCCAAGCATCCAAAAAATCACTCCTATTAAGCGAAGAAACCAAAACAATTTCCGCTCCTCTCAAATACAGCTCTTTTACCAATGCCACACCCATTTTCCCACTAGATTTATTTGAAATAAAACGCACTTTATCAATCGCTTCTATAGTTGGACCCGCCGAAATCATAATTTTTCTACCTTTTAAGCTTGGTTTAACAAGCATCGAACCCAAAAAATTCACAATTTTATCTTCATGAGGCAATCTACCTTCCCCAAAATCCCCCATAGACAATTCCCCCACTTCTGGATTCAAAATATTAATGTTTCTAGACCTTAAGGTTGCCACATTTTCCACCACAGCCGGATTTTGCCACATTGCTGTATGCATTGCCGGACAAAGCAAAATTGGGCAATTAACGCTTAAAAACAAGCTACTCACCGCATCGTCAGCAAAACCTTGAACAAATTTAGCCAAACTATTGGCCGTTGTGGGTGCAACCACAAAAAGATCAGCATCCTTAGCCCACTCAACATGATTAATATCGTCACTAAATAAGTTTGTAAAAACCTTATTGGCACTAAGAGTTTGAAAGGTTTTTGTGCCCACAAAGTTGATAGCAGCTTGTGTTGTAGCCACAAAAACCTCAGCACCCAAGCCCTTTAATGCTCGCACAAGATTACAGGCTTTATAAGCCGCAATACTGCCGGTTACTCCTACAATGATTTTTTTTCCTTTAAAGATTTCCATGTCCAATTAAAATATTATCTATCAAGCGCGTGTGCCCCAAATAGCAAGCTACAGCCACAACATACTCATCTTCAGTCAAAAAATCCACTTTTTGCAAATCCTTAGCTCTCAAAATTTCCAAGTAATCAATTTTCACCAATTTTCCGCGCTGTAAAATAGTTTTTCCAGCTTCTACCAATTCATCAACATTTTTTACACCAGCTTCAAACAACTCTTTAATTTTTTGCAAAGACTCAAACAGCAAACAGGCCTCGACCCTTGGTTGAGCAATCAAATAAGCATTGCGTGAACTCATGGCTAAACCATCCTCCTCACGAACTGTAGGCAACATTCTAAAATTGATATTGAGCTTTAAATCATCAATTAATTGCTTTACCACAACACATTGTTGAAAATCCTTTTGCCCAAAATAAACCTGTTGAGGATGCACAATTTCAAACAATTTACTCAAAACCGTAATCACACCCTCAAAGTGCCCTGGCCTAGTTAAACCACATAGAGTATTTATCAAGGCCGGATTTGATAATTGTATTAAAGAAGTTTTTTCGGCTTCAGGATAAATTTCAACCGCAGTTGGCATAAACACAACATCAACGCCTAACCCCTCTAATAAATCCAAATCCGCCTTTTGATTACGCGGATACTGTGCAAAATCTTCGCTCGGCAAAAACTGCAATGGATTAACAAAAATACTAACAACAGTTTTTTGATTTTCCTTTATCGAAGCCTCAACCAAACTCAAATGGCCCTTATGCAAAGCGCCCATGGTTGGCACAAAGCCAAGGGATTCTTTTTGCCATAAATTTGCCAACGCGCGCATTTCTTTAACCGCAGTCACGACTTTCATAAAAAAGATTCTTTATTTAAAGGAAACTGCTCTTCTTTTACATCTTTTACAAATTCAATAACAGCTTTTTTCAGCTCATCGCCCAAGTTAGCATAGTGCCTCACAAATTTAGGTTGAATTTCCTGATACAAATTCACCATGTCGTATAAAACCAAAATTTGCCCATCACAATGCAAGCCGGCGCCAATGCCAATAGTTGGTACAAGCAGTTTATTAGTGATTTGTTGGGCCAAATTTACCGGTACACATTCCAGTACAATCCACTTGGCGCCGGCTTGCTCAATTGCAATCGCCTCACTTTCTACTGCCTCCCATTCTTGGGTGCTCCTGCCAACAACAGCGTTTTTTTCTGCAGTTTGTGGCTTTAAACCAGTGTGACCCATCACTTCAATCCCCTTTTTAGTTAAAGCTTCCACAATATCTGGGCGACCCTCAATTTTAAAAATCTTAATCCCGGTTTTTTGTTGAACCAATTCAACATTTTCCAATGCTTCATTTGCAGTTTCGTAACTTCCAACTGGCATATCAAAAATCACCTTAGCCTTTTTTGTACCTCTAAAAACACCCAAAGCAAAAGGAATCATATCCTCAATTTTAATATTCTTCGTGTCTTTTTCCCCCATCATTACCATTGCCAAAGAATCACCAACCAACAAAATATCCACTCCAGCTTCGTCCAATAACCGCGCCATACTGTAGTCGTAACAAGTTAGAGCCACAATTTTTGAATCTAATTTTTTCATTTAGGTTGAGCCAATAACCGAGTTAAGGTTTCAGAATTGATTCCTAACTTCGGCAAAAAGTTTAAAATGTAAGTACTCAAGCCAGTTAAAAGAATTAAAGAAACCATCAAAATTACAAAAGCGTGAAAAGCCTTTACCCTAAAAATTGCTTTTAAAAGTTTAAAATACAAAACTAAAACTAAAATTTCGGCAGCCAAAGCCAAGTAAATAATCAAAGTAGTCATAGGTGCGCCCAAAAGCAAAAGAGCATGAGGTATCAAAACCACCCAAGCAACCACGCCACACAAAAAGGCTGGTCTCATGTAATTTAAATAACTAACACTCAAGGCAAAAGGATTTTTATATTTGCCTAAGTTTCTGCCAATTACAGCCAAAAGCGGCACCAACATTAAAGATAAGAACCAAACAATAAATTGAATAACAAAATCCTGCCAATCAAAGATGCGTGTTGCCAAAATTTGAAGCCCATACACAAAAATTGCCGGCAAAATATTAATCAAAATTGCATAAGGCATTACCTTTTCATCGCGCGCAATTTCATCAATCACTTCTTGATTCCCCAAAACAACCTTCCATGACTTTACAAAATATTCCTGAAATTTATCGAAGAAAACCATTTTAAAATTCAATTAATAACAACACAAATACTATCACTAAACCAAACCGGCTCCAATAGCACTGGCATAATCTGCATCGGGTGGCAAAACAACCTGTAGCCCATAAACTTCAGCAGTGCGATAAATAACATCAACAATCGCATCAATACGCGTAAGCTTACCAACCAAAACTATTGTATTACTATTAACCGATTTGGCGGCGAAACAAGCAGCCGTAGCTATGGTTTGACCAACCAAATTCACAATTCCCGCCGCCAAATCGCCCTTATTAAAATCAACATCTCTGGCGATTTTACCAAGATTAGAAGCCGTAACATTGCCAGAAACCACACCAATGCCAGCCCCCACAATTTCTTCCACACTTAAGTCAACATTTTTTCTATCGCCATCCATGTATAGAGCCTTCACATCTTCAACATCATTCACACCCAAAAGTTGTTTGCTTAAAGCCAAAAAAGTGCCTCCACCCACACCAGTGCCACCAAGATGCTTGCAAGTTTCATTTTCCACATGCACCAAACAAGTACCTGTACCCATACTCACAACCAAAACATCTTCTACCGGAGCAATATTTTTTAGCATCTTGCCAAGCAAAAACGCACCGCCTTTGCCAATCGCTTCAATTTCATCAATACAAGTTACACCCTGATTTTGATAAAGATGACTCTTGCCACCAGTTACAAAAATCTTTTCCGCTCTCGCAATTTCCAATTCCAATTCATGCTCAATTAAAAAATCGCGTAAATTTTCAAGATTGCCAACACCACTATATTCAATGGTTTTCAAAACTCGATAATTATTATTGTTCCAACTTACAACATCAATTGTAGAAGCGCCAAAATCAATAGAAAGGTGCATAAAAACAAAATTTAGTAGGCCAACACTACTATAAATGTTTCAATCACACCACATTTTTTAAATTCCACAAACATTTCTTTGCAAAAACTTTTTTAAAAACAGCTTAATTAAGCTAAAATTTGCTGTCGAACAACTAAGTAGTTTTTTAATATCATGCTATATGCTGAACTATGTAACTGAAATAGCGATGGGAGTAAGTTTGCTTGCTCTTGTCTATGCTATATACCTCGTGATTCAAGTGGCCAAAGCGCCTAATGGATCCGAAAAAATGCAATCTATTGCGAAAGCAATTCAACAAGGTGCCCGTGCTTATTTGCACAGACAAACCTTAGCAATTGCTGTAATTGCAATTATTTTATTTGTGATAATCGCCTACACAATTCCACACGGTGACTATAACAATGGAGTATTAATGGCTGTTGGCTTTTTAGCTGGAGCTATATTCTCTACTTTGGCAGGCTATATTGGAATGAGCGTTTCTGTTCGTGCCAATGTAAAAACAGCCGAAGCCGCTAAAAAGAGCTTGGGTGCAGCCCTAAACATCGCCTTTAAAGGTGGTGCTGTAACAGGAATGGCCGTTGTAGGTCTTTCTTTGTTTGGTGTAAGTGTATTTTATTACTACTTCACACACCAATTAGGAATCCCAGCAGGCGAAGTACCACAACTATTAATTGGTTTCGCTTTTGGTGCATCTTTAATTTCACTTTTTGCAAGAGTAGGTGGAGGAATTTTTACAAAAGCAGCTGATGTAGGTGCAGACATTGTTGGTAAAATCGAAAAAAATATTCCAGAAGACGATCCTCGTAACCCAGCTGTAATTGCCGATAACGTTGGAGACAATGTTGGAGATTGTGCAGGTATGGGTGCTGATCTTTTTGAAACTTACGCAGTAACATTAATTGCAGCCATGATTTTGGCAGCTTCTAGTATTACAGGTACGCTAGGAACAGCAGCTATCGAATTCCCACTTGCTTTGGGCGCTGTAGCTGTAATCGCTTCAATTATCGGTACTTTCTTTGTTAAATTAGGAAAATCTAAAAACATTATGAGAGTGCTTTACCGAGGAATGTTAGTAACTGGTTTAATTTCTGCAGTAGGATTTTACTTTGTTACAGATTACATGCTTGGAGATATGTACATGTTTTACGCAACAGTAGTAGGTTTATTGGTAACATTTTTCATCAACATCATTACAGAATACTACACATCAACTGAATACCACCCAGTAAGAAAAATTGCTAAGGCTAGTGAAACTGGAGCAGGAACAAATGTAATTTCTGGAATTGCGACAGCATTACAAAGTACATTTTGGCCAGTAGTGCTAGTTGTAGCTGCTATTTATGCTGCTTACACACTTGGAGAAATGTCTCCAATCATTAACAATGGTATTTACGGTATCGCTATTGCAGCTGTATCTATGTTATCTACAACTGGTTTAGTAATTGCTACAGATACTTACGGACCAATTACAGATAACGCAGGCGGAATTGCCGAAATGGCAAATCTTGCACCAGCTGTAAGAAAACGAACAGACGCTTTAGATGCTGTTGGTAACACTACAAAAGCAGTAACAAAAGGTTACGCAATCGCTTCTGCAGCTTTAGCAACTCTAGTATTATTCCAAGCTTTTGGTGAAGAACTACTAAAAGGTTCTCATGGCGGAGGTGCAACAGTGTTTAACATTGGTGACTACCGTGTAATGATTGGTCTATTTTTAGGAGGCTTGGTGCCATTAGTTTTTGCATCTTCTTTAATGGAATCAGTTGGAACTGCAGCTCACGCTGTTGTAACAGAAGTAAGAAGACAATTTAAAGAAATTAAAGGAATTATGACTGGTAAAGAAGAACCAGAATACGGAAAATGTGTTGATATCGTAACAAAAGCTGCCTTAAAAGAAATGATCTTCCCAGGAATTTTGGCCGTTGCAGCACCTATTATCGTAGGATTTGTTTTCGGTCCAGAATCACTTGGAGGCTTTTTAGCAGGTGTAATTGTTGTTGGATTCCTAACAGCATTACAAATGTGTACAGGTGGAGGTGCTTGGGACAATGCTAAGAAATATATTGAAGAAGGAAACTACGGTGGAAAAGGCTCTGAGGCTCACAAGGCAGCAGTAGTTGGAGACACAGTTGGTGATCCTTACAAAGACACAGCAGGCCCTGCCCTAAACGCTCTAATTAAAGTAATTAACACAGTTGCTCTAATCATCGCCCCTTTCATTATCGGAAATAGTTTGTTGGGATAAGGTGGAGAGGGAAAAAAAGAAGAATACACAAAAGAGAAGTTGGTCGCTACGCGGCCAGCTTCTCTTTTTCTTTGGGCATTCGAAATCTTACTGGTGGTGACAAATACACAGGCCCACCCGTCAAACTTTTTCCATAATTATTACGACTATGTACAAATTCCCATTTTGTAGCATCTGGATTCTCCAAATAACCATTGCCAATAACTACTGCAGTCCCTTTTTTAAATGATGGTGAATCCCAATCAATCGCCAATGTACCCGATTGAGCAATTTGAAAAACATAATAATTTACTCTATTTATTAAAGCACCTATTTCAGGCGAAATAGGTAAATGCTTATACTCAGGCTCCCTTCTATAATCTTGATCCATACCAAACAAATGCTGTAGGGAAAAATCTCTCACAGCCATAACTGTACCAATACCACCGTATTGATCATCATTAGGGACAGATTCTTGAAAAGTTTTCCAAAGTTTTTGCTGATTATGTGAAACTAATTTTGCATCGACAGCCTGTTGAAAAGTTAAATCTCTTACTTCTTCAATAATATGGGCTACATATGCCGTAGGGGAGATTAAAGTTGATGCGGTACGCCCGTTTTTAAGCCCTCCTTGTTGCCACAAACCAGTAACTGCGTTAAAATGTCTTTCCACT
>JBGAUX010000035.1:0-10615 GCA_044228405.1 Candidatus Altimarinota bacterium
TTTAGTTAGCTTAAATCCACTAACAGACTTGCTTATTGCCTCTTCCATCAATGTTTCGTCGGCTTCATGAATCTCGGTAATTAAACTGTCGTCGTAAGGGTTCACCACCGGCAAAACCACTTTAGATTCCCGCCATTCTCCCGCTAAATAAAGTTTTTTTATCATAAATTTTGATTATTTTGGACACTCATTTTTCTTCAAAGCCGGTCCTGAAACTTTTTCATTTTCTTTGTAATCGATGGGCACTTCAATTAAATGAACGCCATCGGCATCAAGGCATTTGCTCAATAAATCTTTCAAATCAGCCAATTTTTCAACTCTATATCCATGCGCTCCATAACTTTCTGCGTATTTTACAAAGTCTGGATTGCCAAACTCTAAGCCAAAATTTTCAAATCCCATATCACCTTGTTTCCATTTTATCATACCATAGCCAGAATCATTCAAAACCAAAATTACAATATTTAATTTCATTCTAAGTGCGGTTTCCAGTTCTTGAGAGTTCATCATAAAGCCGCCATCGCCACAAACTGCGATTACTTTTTTATCTGGATTAATTAATTTTGCTGCCATTGCCGAAGGTAAGCCAGCTCCCATCGAAGCCAATGCATTATCCAGCAATAAAGTGTTTGGTTCGTATGTTTTGTAGTGGCGCGCAAACCAAATTTTGTACATACCGTTATCCAAACACACAATGCCGTTTGAGGGCATACACTCGCGCACATCTGCCACAATTCTTTGTGGAATAATAGGGAACAAATCACTGTTGTTATCGGCAGAAAGCACCTCGTCTACATTCGTTTTTACCTTAGCAAAATATGAAAAATCAAAATCACTACCTGCCAATTCATCAGCTAATCGTTCCATTGAAGAAGCAACATCCCCCACTAATTCCACTTGTGGACAGTAAATTTCATCTACAGGAGCAACAGAATAATTAACATGAATCACAGTTCGCTCGTCCTGAGGCGACATAATAAAAGGCGGTTTTTCAATAGGATCGTGGCCAACAACAATAATTAAATCAGCTTTTTCAATTGCACAATGCATATGGTCGTTAGCCGAAAGTGCAGTTGTACCAATAAATTTTTCGCTTCTTTCGTCAATTGCACCTTTGCCCATTTGCGTATTCAAAAAGTAAAATCCAGTTTTTTCAACAAAATATTGCAGCGATTTCCAAACCCCATTGCGATTTCCACCTGCTCCAACTAACAACAAAGGCGATTTCGCTTTTTTCACAATTTCAGCAATTTTCTTTACAGATTCTGCGCTTGTTTGCGTGTAAACCGTTTCTGGAACCGGAAAAACAACTGCATCAGTGTCTTCTCGCGCAATATCTTCAGGAAACTCAAAATGCACAGCACCTGGTCTTTCGGCTTGAGCAACACCAAAAGCATCTCGCATCAAAGAAGGAATTTTATTGCCGTGAGTAATTTGTTTCGTATATTTAGTGATCGGACGCATCATTTCCACTACATCGATAATCTGAAATTTACCTTGTTTACTCTTTTTAATTGGCTTTTGGCCTGTAATCATCATCATCGGAAAACCACCCAACTGCGCATAGGCAGAAGGCGTAGTAAAATTAGTAGCGCCGGGCCCAAGTGTAGAAATACAAACTCCAGGCTTACCGGTTAAACGGCCAACAATGGCTGCCATAAAGCCTGCAGCTTGCTCGTGTCTTGTAATAACTAGCTTAATTTTTGAATGTCTTAGAGACTCCAATAAATCCAAATTTTCCTCTCCAGGTATACCAAAAATATATTCTACGCCTTCATTTTCTAAAGACTTAACAAAAAGATCGGAAGCTTTCATAAAAAAATGTAAATTCTACAGCCATTATAGGGTTTCTTTTTTCAAGGATCAAACTATAATAAGGGCATGCAAAAGCAACTTATCATTCCAAGCGGGTTTAACGAGGAGGTAATTCTAAAAATCGGGTGGTCGCCGGCCGTCAAAGTTGGTGATGAGGTTTTAATCTCTGCCCTTGGCGGAATTACGCACCCTCAGCAACACATTTTTTCCGTTGGCGAAACCATTGAAGATCAAAGCCAAATTATTGTCGATCATTTGGAAGACATTATGGATCAAGCTGGCGGTAGTATTGATGATATCGTCGAATTTACCGTTTATGTTAGACCTTTTGTTAGTGATGAAGATAAAAAGAAAGCATCAAAAATTATCAGCCAAGCGTTTGAAAAACCATCTCCTACCGAAAGTTGGGTTATTACCGATTTTGCGGGGTCTGTTGATGAACTTCTACAACTAAAAGCACGCGCTATTTTAACCTAAATTTCATGCAAAATAATACTAGTGGCAAACCAGTCCGAAAAGCCAGAGAGCGATCTACACATGTTAACCCTTCAATCGATTTTACCCGCAAAGTGAAGATGGAATTTTGTCATCACTACTACTGTATGGGCGATGGAGCAAAATATGCCTATAAAAGGGCTCAAAACGAAGTTAAAGTTACCGAGGATGGTCAAACTTCGGAAGATGGAGGCGTTACTTTAGACAAAACTAATTGCCTTGGCCACTGCGGGCATGGTCCAAATGTAAAAGTAACCTACATTGAGGACGATAGATCGGTAATTTTAGAGAAAACCGATGCCTTTAGAGTTGGCGAAATTATGGCTCCAGTTAGGGCTAGAATGAAGAGGAAGAAGGTGTAGCTTGCAGATTAGCTTCGTTCCGTGACTTCCGCGCCTTTTTGTGGTATAATTTAACTTCTTAAATGGACTTATGTTTGGAGATAAACAAGCAAAATCAGCAGATGAGGTTGAACACGCAGCTCATATAGATGCGCCAATGCCCAGTAGGATAAACGCGCGCAACTTTAAAAAAGCAGTAGAAGAAAAATTTGGCGAGACTGCTCAAGTTGAGGCCCTTTCTGGTAGAGCAACAGATGTACCTGGCGAACAATTCAGCACCAGAAAACTAGTTAAACAGGTGATGGGCAAAATTAAAGAAACAAATAGTGTTGCTACCAGAAACTTAATTCCCAAAATTAAATTTAGCTTTGAAATGAGCGCAAATATCCCAGCAGTGTGGGATGATGTTAACAAAGTAATAGTTTTAAATGCCTCAACTTCGTTAAGTAATCCAGACGATTTGCCGTTTATTGTAGCTCACGAAGCCGCACATGGCGGGCTTTTGCGGTTAACAAAAGGAAAGCCAATTATAGCTGAATCTATGGCTGATTTAGCAGCCAAATTAGCAACGGGAAAAACGCTAGATAATAATTATGGTGAAGAAGGTAGAGCCTTAAAAGGAATTGCAAATATACTTGATGTTGATGCCAAAAAAAATGGTTTCCAATCAGGCGAATACTATGTGTTAGACCTATATGCTAGATACGGCACAAATGGTGGTACAAAGTTGTTTCAAGCACTTCTCAAGGTTTTTATGGATGTTGCAGCTGCAGGCCAATCTGCTGAGGAGGCAATAGAAAGAGCACCAAATGAGGCTATGCAACTCTTCAATAAAGCTTTCCCCGACGCTACGGTAAGCTACACTGGCAACAATAAGGCTGTAAAAGAAGATAAATAAATTCATTTCCTTTTCCCGGCACCTTTAGCGTGTTAAGATTATTTGGTATGCAAATTGAAATTTACACAGACGGTAGTTGCAAAGGAAATCCTGGCCCTGGTGGTTGGGGCGCAATTTTAGTAGTGAATAAGCAGGAAATTACGCTTCGAGGTGGTGAAAAAGACAGCACCAATAATCGTATGGAGATGATGGCTATGATAAAGGCTTTGGAGTATTTAAAAACAGGCGAAGTTTTGCCACTGGATGAACTCAATAGCACCAAAATTAAAATTTATTCCGATTCAAACCTTATTGTTCAAACACTTACACAAAACTGGAAACGCAAAAAAAACACCGACCTCTGGGCAGATTTAGACAAAGCCCGTGCTTGGCTGGATGTTGATTACATTTGGGTTAAAGGCCATTCAACACACGTTTACAATAATCGCGTAGACGAAATAGCGCAGAAAGAAGCCGACAAACAGCGTTAGGCGTCGTACGCAGAAGCATTCAATATTTCAAATATACGATCCAAAGTGAAAGGCTCAAAATAAGCCATTTTTTCAGAATAACCTTCTTCATTTACATCAACTCTTTCAAATGGATATCGAAACTCGCTTGTGGCACTTTCTAGCATCATAAAACACTGTGAAATAGCAAAATATTTACCTACTTCAAAGTCTGGAAAACTCGCCTTCAAACTAGCAAGTTCATTGGCATCAAGTTGTTCAAAATTCAGTTTAAAAGGCTTAAGTTGGACTTGAGTACTATATTCTTGATTATCTACAGGGTGCACAAAAGAAACTCGAATCATCGTATGTGGAAATATGTGGATAACTGAGATTTTAAAGTCGGTGCTACCAACATTTACCTGTTTAACAAAAGGTTGAAAGTAGTTTGTGCTGTTACCGATAACATCGACTAATTTTCTAATTTGCGTACCCAAATCGTCACACCTAACTATTAGATGAGGAGTATTGGCGTAGCTTATATCATGAACTTCGGTAAATTCGCGCCCCATCACCTTGCCAGTAAGTGTTGCTTCAACCACGTTTCTCACACCATTGCTAGTGCCAGCTGGCTCTGCAAAAGCAGGTTCAGCCACTAAATCAAAACCATCAGATACGTCAGATTCAGGTCCTATAGTTTCGTGCTGAGTCATACAGTTTAAACTAATGCATCAAGTTTTTCTTCCAAAGCGTCTTTGCTTTGAAATCCCACCATTTTATCTACAACTTGCCCGCCTTTAAAGAAAAGGATAGTTGGAATGCTTTGCACGCCGAAAGTTTGTGCTGTGTTTGGGTTGTCGTCTACATCTAGTTTGCCAACTTTAAACTTTCCAGCATACTCACCGGCAAGTTCTTCTACTACTGGAGCCAACATTTTGCATGGTCCACACCAGGTTGCAAAAAAATCAACCATTACGGGGATGTCGCTATTTAAAACTTCTTCCTGGAATTTTTGATCAGTAAAAGTAACTTCAGCCATAAAATATTTGTTTAATGAGATTAAATACTAACAAAGCTAAGCGGTTTGCACAAGTGGCTTGGGTGCACGTCTTTTATGCTCTTTAGGACGTGCTTTTTCAAACATCAGCTCTACTTTTTCGCTCCAAACTTTAAAGTCTTCTTCTGTGAATTTAGCCAAAAATGACTTTCTTAAAATTCTCAAATAGGGGAGTTTACGAATTGCATATTGGTATGGGCCACTTCGTAAGTCTTTTTTATCTCTCCAAAAAGGATCTAAAGCCCAGTTTAAATTCAACATTGTTTGGTTTATTTCCAAAACTTTGTCCTTAACTTTATCAATTGCAGAGCCTCTTTCCATAATTATTTGAAAAAAGTATGAATCGAAAGTCGTTTTTTCTGGATGCTTTGAATCACTGATAATTTCAAACATTACACAGTTTTTTTCTGGCATTGCAACTAAGTACCAAGATTTAAATTCAAAGTCTTCATAGTCTAAAACACAAATACCATAGTTGATGTTTTCTTCTGTAGTTTGTTGTTTTAAGAACGCTAATTTCTTTTGATGAGATTCGTTTTCTAGCAATACTTCTTCCACTTTTTGAGCCAATTCCTTATCGATTTTTTGAATTTGCTTAATACTCACAGCCTTTCCGTACTTCATTAAATTGCTCAATTTTAAAATTTCCCCCAAGGGAAATTCAGGGAAAATATTTTTAAGTTTGTTCACAATTTTTTCATACATTCGTGCTGCAATAGTATTAAAATGCTCTTCAAATTGCTCATAAACAGTGCCTAATTGTTGAAACATCACAGTGCTTTTATCTTCTAAACAACACTTTAAACTATAATCCATATCTTCAAATTCATGGCTTGTTAAAAAGTTGAAAGGAATCATAAATGCATCCTTTTTTTGAGGCAAAACCACAATGCTACCCTCGTAAATTTGCACTTTGGCATTACCTTTGTGCATTGGTTTATTATACTGATTGATGTATTCGTATCTACCTTCATACTCAAATTTCAAGTCTCCTTGCTGCATAAACAGGTTCTTGCTCAAAAACTGATTTCTCATTTTAAAAAATTGAAGCACAAATTCGTCATACATTGAATCAAAATGAGTGAGAATATATTTCTCCTTCGCAAAAGTTACAAACATAATAGAACTTTCTCGCACATAAAACTCTTTTACGTTTTGCATACTCATAAATTCGCCTTTGTCGTTAGCCCCTTTACCTTTTAGGGTAAAGCCATCTTCCTTTAAAATAACTTCACCTTCCTTGGTTAAAAGTATCTTATTGAAAAAATTTGTCTTGCGATATCGAAGATTGAAAACAGGTTGCATATACTACAAACTTTGCGTCTAACCTCATAATTATATGCCTATTTTTGCTGTTTGTAAAGCACTAGAGGTCGTTTTGCAGGAATATCTTGCCTCCGTGCCAAGCTTTTTTTAGTGCTTTTGGCCAAGACATAATTGAGCAAAAATACCTAAATGCAACTAGCCTTTTTAGAATCCAAAAAGCTGGATTTGCAAATACACGACCGTAAATTTGCAAAATGCAAATTGAGCCAACCGGTAACAAATATGCAGGTGACTTGGGCTGATATTTTTTTAAAGATTCGCCCTCAATTTGGGCTAACATAGGTGCTTTTTCGCCTGTTGTTGTGTTTTGAAAGAAAGCATTATCACCCCCAGCAAATATATTTTTGTGGCTCATAGACTGCAATTTTTGATTTACCTTAATTGCACCTCTGCATTCTTGATCGCCTAAAGTGTTTGCCACAACCTTATTAACCATCACCCCGCCTGTCCAAATTAAAAAGTCTGCGTTTTGATTGCGCAGCTTACCTTTTGGGTCTTCTATTGTTAGTTTACCCTCATCGGCAGAAGTGATTCTAAAGCCAGATAAAACCTCTACGCCTTGTTTTTTAAGAGCATTTTTAACAATTTTAGTGCCTTTTTCATTCATAGCAGCCAAGCCCTGGCTAGCTTCAACTAATTTAATGTTAACTTTAAAATTCTTAAGTTTATATTTCCCGCTCAGTTTTTTTCCGCATCCAACCATTTCTCCAGCCACTTCAACGCCAGTTGCACCACCACCGCCAACTACGATGTTTACCGATTTTTTCTTGCCTGTTTCACTAATATTTTGAAAAAGCATATCCAAATCACAATTGATGGCCAACGCTTGTTTGATGGTTTTTATTGAGCGCGAATGCTGTTGAAGGCCGGCAATATTAAAATAATTGGGTGAACTTCCTAAGCACACAACAAGTATTTCGTAATCAAGCTTGCCAACTTTTTTAAGTTTTACAGTCTTATTTTTGGGCTTAATATCAAGAACTTCATCTTGAATGAAAGTAGTTTTTTCCTCATCAATAAGCTTCTTTATTGGTGTAGCCACGGTCGACTTTAGGCCAATTAAACATTCTTTAGAGAACTCTTTATTGAACGCTGTAGCAATTTCGTATAAGTCTGGAGTGTATAAATGAGTGCTTCTTTTATCTACTAATACAATTTGATACTTGTGATTGTTGAGTTTTTTCTCAAGTGTTTTAGCAACGTGAAGGCCGGCGAAGCCGGCCCCCAAAATCACAATATTCTTTTTAGCTTTCAGTTTGGCTACCATCTTAAATCTTTTAATTCTTCAGGATCATCGCCATATTTTTCAATATACTTTCTGTGTTCATTTAACTTAGTTTGCATCATTTTTATGATTTCTTTTTTACGCGCATTAACAGCTTTATTGTGTTTGGAAGCCTGCTCAACCATATCCATAACCAAATGAAATCGGCTCACCTGATTTGAAACCGTCATATCAAAAGGCGTTGTTGTAGAGCCATGTTCTTGATACCCATGTAAGCTGAAACGTTCAGATTTTTTGTAAGGCCACAAAATATGTTCCATATCTGTTACATATCCGTGGTAATTAAATACAACTGGTCTATCTGCAGTAAAGTATTTTTCAAATTCTTTTTCAGTTAGCGTTTTGCTGTAGTGATTAGTTGCATAATCGCCAATTGCAATTGAAGTTAATTCAGAAACATTTACATATCTAATTTTCATTTCTGGAATAATTTCACGGCAGATTTTCACCGCCAATAAAGCCTCGGTTGTCATATAATCACCAGCAGATGCCAGCACTACATCCGGTTTTTTAGTAGCCACTTTGCCACCAACCCATTCCCAAACACCAATACCTTTTTTGGCTTGTGCTTTGGCTTCATCTAAAGTTAGCCATTGAGGTAACTCGGTTTTTCCAGCAACAATAACCGCTATAAAATTTTTGCGTTTTAATGATTCTTCAAAAGCAACCAAGGTACTATTTATATCTGAAGGATAATAAACTTGGCAAAATTCACCGTGTTTTTGCAAAATATTACTAGCAAAACTTGGATTTTGATGTGAGTAACCATTGTGATCTTGTCTCCAACCGTTACTGGTTAAAACATAAATCATACTGGCAACAGGCTTTCTCCATTTTACTTTAAAACTTTGTTTTAAAAACTTGGCATACTGATCCACCATACTACTAATAATTGTTGCAAAAGCCTCATAGGTAGCAAAAATTCCATGTCGTCCTGTTAAAACATAACCCTGTAACCAGCCCTGCAAAGTATGTTCACTTAGCATTTCACTCACTCTTCCTTCTGGATTTGTGTGCTCTGTATTTTCGGGTACAGGCCACATATAACCTCTTTGTGTCGCTTCAAAAATTGCACTCATTTTGTTTGATTCCAGTTCATCCGGACACATTACTCTAAAGTTTTTTGTGCGTTTATTAAGTTTAAAAACATCTCTTAACATTTTTCCAGATTCAATCATGTTACTGCCCAATATTTTACCTCTTTTTTCTTCTTTAATTTTTATCGCATATTTTTTAAGCGCAGGTAACTTTAAATCTTGAATGATATTGCCACCAATTGCGTGCTTGTTCATTCCTATACGATTTTTACCAGTTGGAACATAACGCAAAACTTCTTTTTTTGGTGTACCATTTGCATCAACCAGCTCATTGATTTTGTAGCTCTTTAGCCACTTCTCTGCGGCTTCCAAAACAGTTGGATCAGTTTTTAATTTATCTAAAGGAATGCCGTGAGACCTAAAAGAACCTTCGATGTTTTTACCTTTAAACTTCTTAATGCCGTGCCAGCCCTTTGGTGAACGCAAAATAATTACAGGCCATTTTGGCTTCATTACTTTGCCTTTTTCTCTGGCGAGCATCTGAGTTTTTCTTATTTGTTGATAGGCTTCCTCCGTTGCTTTTTTCATTTTAACTCCCAAATTTCCTCCTCCTACAATCAAAACTTTATAACCGTAACCTTCAAAAAGATTTTTAATTTCTTCATCACTCATTGTTCCGTAAATAGTAGAGTTAGAAATTTTGAAACCATTCACATGCACAATAGGCAAAACAGCTCCACAAGTTTTAGGGTTTAAAAATTTATTACTGTGCCAGGCGGCCGCCAAAGGCCCACTTTCGGCTTCGCCATCACCTACAATAGCTGCAACAATTAAATTTGGATTGTCCATTACAGCACCAAATGCAGTGGATAAACTGTAGCCTAATTCGCCTCCTTCTAAGATTGAACCAGGAACACTAGGAGTTACATGACTTGGAAAATGGCTGTGTGGCCAACTAAAATCACGAATCAATTTACCCAAACCTTTTTCATTTAAACTGTATTCTTTATAAAATTCATCGAGTGTTTTTTCGGCATATAAATTTGCCAAAATTGCTGGTGCCCCATGGCCTGGGCCAGTAACAACAAGCATTTCACAATCGTGTTTTGCCACCAAATAATTAAGGTTGGCATAAATAAAATTTAAGCCAGGAACCGTTCCCCAGTGACCTAAAACGCGCTCTTTAATATGTTGAGGTTCCAGTTTTTCCTTCAACAAAAAGTTATCCTTTAAATATAGTTGCGCTGCACCTATGTAATCTGTGTAGCGGAGGTATTTTTTTAACCACCTCTTATATTTTAAAGAATCGAGCATAGTAAATTTTGTTATTGTTTTAATAAAATAAGTTTAAAATAAAATGAATTAAAAAGCCAATTTTTGTTAACTTTTCTTTACCATTTTAAGATAACAAGGTAACATCTAAAACCCGCATCAAATTAAAACTTTAGTATGAAAATCGAAACAAAAAAACTTCTGGCACAGGCATTATGTTTAGTAGTATTCGCCACTTCTTTTGTGGCTTCTGGTAACGTTTCACCTGCTTTAGCGCAATCAAGTGTACCATACGAGTACACTCAAATTATTGATCAAAACAATATTGAGTTGAGCAATTTAGAAAAAGAATTTTTCTCTCCAGAAATCAAAGGGAATTTTAACTTCAACAGTCTTGTTTTATCTTGGCAAGATAAAAAAACAAACGATGCGCATTTAAATTTAAAAGTACAAGTTTTTCATGATAATACTTGGTCTAAGTGGTACGATTTAGAGCCGACAATTGACGGCAAAACCTCAGCTGATTTTGATACAAACAGCACTTTTTTTGTTACTCAGCCCGCTTCAGCACTAAGATATCAATTGTTTTTAAGTGAGGAAGAAAGAGGTGAAGTGAAAGTTGAAAATCTACAAATAACACTTTTTAACGCCACTCCTGAGC
>JBGAUX010000036.1:0-10613 GCA_044228405.1 Candidatus Altimarinota bacterium
TCACAAATTGTTACAACAGCCTACAAAGAAGGTTTATTGAAAAACATTGAACAGTTTCAGGGTGATGAGTTTGAACCAAATACGCCTATTACTAGAGCAGAAAGCGCAATGTTGATCAAAAACATGTATGACTACATATTAAGTGCGGAAGAAATTACTGCACAAGAAGCTTAAGTAATATCGCTTAGTAGATATTGAAAAAGAACTGAAAGAAAGGGAGGAGCCCGCCGTAGGCGGGCTCCTCCCTTTAAATTACGCTCCTAATTATACTCTTTTGCACTCGTCATAGCACTTTTAGTGCCTAAAGAATCTCTTGCCGGTAAACACCATTATCATATCTACAGAATCGGTGTATTCAAGCACCACATCGTCTCTAATTGAACCTCCGGGTTGAATTAAACCAATAATCCCGGCTTTATAAGCCTCTTCGGCAGCATCTGCAAAGGGTAAAAACGCATCCGAAGCCATCACCGAGCCTTTCACATTTTCACCACCTTTTTTTGAAGCTATCCACACAGAATCCACTCTCGACATTTGGCCAGCACCAATGCCAGTAGTAACCAAACTGCCATCTTCCAACTTTTTAGCAAATACAATCGCGTTACTCATAACCCTTTTCGCCACCTTATTGGCAAAAAGCATTGCTTCAATTTGGTCGTCACTTGGCTTGGTTTTGCTCACAACTTGTAAGTCGGCTTTAGTCACTTCTCCCGCATCGATTGTTTGTATTAGTATTCCCCCAGCTACTTTTTTAATGTCTCGTCTTTCCTTATCCACTTTTAAATCACCCACTTCTAACAATCTAATATTCGGATTTTTTTGCAAAATCGCTAAAGCTTCATCATCAAAACGAGGAGCAATAATCAATTCCACAAACATTTTTTTAGCTTTCATAATTGCAACAATCTCTTTATTACAAGGTCTATTTAAAGCAATTACGCATCCATAAGCCGATAAACTATCAACATCATGCGCTAACTCAAAAGCATGCTCAATTGTGGCACTAGATGCCACACCACAAGGGTTATTATGCTTAATAAACGTCGCTGTAGGCTCAGAAAATTCTTTTACCAGTTCCAAGGCCGAATCAGCATCTACAATGTTATTAAAAGACAACTGTTTGCCGTGTAAAACCTTAGCATTGGTTACATTGGAATCGTTATTGTTGGGATTTCTAAAAAAAGCAGCTTTTTGATGAGGGTTTTCACCGTATCTCAAAGTCGAAACCTTTTCATAGTTTAAATTTAACAGCTCTGGGCGCTCATTAATCTTTCTAAAGTAAGTTTGAATAGCCTCATCATAGTGGGCAATACGCTCAAAAGCCTTTCCGGCAAGCTTTTTGCGTGTTTTCAAGCTGGTTTCGCCAGTAGTTTGTAATTCTTTAATTACCAAACTGTAATCGCTAGGATCGTAAACAGGAGTCACCCACTTAAAGTTTTTGGCTGCAGACCTCAACATAGTTGGTCCACCAATATCAATTTGTTCAATAATTTCTTCTTCGGTACCGTCTTTTTCAACCGCTTCTTCAAAAGGATAAAAATTAATAACAACCAAATCAATTAAACTAATTTTGTTTTGTTCAAGGTCTTGAATGTCTGATTCTTCGTTTCTTCTAGCCAAAATACCCCCATGAATTTTTGGATGCAAAGTCTTCACTCTACCACCTAAAATCTCCGGAGAACCCGTTACATCCGCTACATATTCAACCTTAATGCCGGCTGCCTTAATTGCCTCGTATGTTCCTCCCGTAGAGAAAATAGTAATATTTAGTGCTTCCAATTCTCTAGCAAAGTCTATTACACCGTCCTTATTATAAACGCTGATCAAAGCAGTTTTAACAGGATTAGTTTGCATAAGAAAAAATTTAAGCCGGCAGGAGTATAGCTTTCATATTAAGCAGGGTCAACACCACCTTTGCTGCAGGGGTTGCAACGCAGAATGCGCCAAAAGCCTTTGATTGAGCCTAAAATTAAACCATGTTTTAAAATAGATTCTTTGGTGTATTGCGAACAGCTTGGGCTAAATTTGCAGTAGCCATAGGGGTAAAAAACCTTCAAAGCTCCATGATCTGGAGAAAGAGTTTTTTGATACAAACCCACCAAAAAAGCGCCAAACTTACGCGGAGCCAGTACAAAAAACACTAATATATTTTTTATTGAAGATAATTCCAAGGGCTTACTTTAACACCATTTTTCCAAACTTCGAAATGTAAATGTACACCGGTTACACCATATACACGACCGGTTTTACCCATTTTACCCAAAACTTGTCCTTGAGAAACAGATTGACCAATAGTAACGGATAAGTACTCCATGTGAGCATATAATGTCTTAATGCCATTTCCACAGTCTACAATGACATGGTTGCCATAACCTCCTCCATAAGTTCCGGAAGATGCCTTAGCGACTGTACCTGAACAAGACGCCCAGATAGGTCCACCAGGATATTTGGCGATGTCCAAGGCTGCATGACCACCTTTATATCCTTGAGTCACCTTACCACTTGTTGGCCAAATCATAGTTTTACCTGCAGCAGGAGCAGCTGTGGAGCCTTCCAAGTTTTGTTTCACTACAGAGGTGGTACGCGCACCACTATCTGTACGTGCTATCGTATTTCTATTTGCCGGAGCGGTGTTGGCAGGCGTCTCGGCAACCGGCACAACGCCTTTAGCACCAGGAATAAATAAGTCTTGTCCTAGGCTTAAAACAGCGCCATCAGCTAAGTCATTTTGTTTAGCAATCAAATTAGAATCAATGCTGTAGTTGCCAGCAATTTGGCTTAAAGTCTCACCATTTTTAACCTTATGATAAACACCATCTGCGGGAGGTATAGCAAGTTCTTGACCAATCTTTAAAGAATTTGGATTAGCAATGCCATTTTGCCACATAATGGTCTCAACATTAATTGAGTACTTTCCTGCAATTGAAGATAGAGTTTCACCATTACTCACTATATGAGTTAAACTGTCGTTCATTCCTGTACGGTCTGCTTCTAGTGTTTGGGGGCTTAATTTAGTTAAATATCCGTCAGAATCGGCAATTATAACTTCTCCAGCGTAGTCTGAGTAAGCTTCTACATAGTTTTCAGCACCGATACCACCTGCAGACAAAGAAGAAACTACCAATAAAGACATCGAAAAAATAACCACTTGTCTATAAAGTCGTTTTTGAACTCCCATTGGAGAGCTGTCCGCTAGGGAAGAGTCTACCCCCAGTAGATGAGTGATACGATTTGTAGCTACAGAAAACATTCTCAGGCGACCATAAAGGTCTCTTGTTAGCCTGTAAACTTTAGACAAAGCAACCTGCATAGTCCCCATACGGGAAAACAGCTTTTTGTGCCTCAGCTTTCGGGCGATTTTGTTTACTTGTAGTTCGTATATATTGCTTATAGGTAAGTTTCCTTACTTAACATAATCATTAGTTATCCTTTTGCCAGAGTGTGCGTGATATCTAAGCTTATGCGGCAGACAGCGCCTAAGTATTGTGTTAACTTTTCCTTTTCAGTTCCAACGATCGAGACTTTATCAGAATCCTCTACTTAAATCAACCTTTATAAAGTTTATTTATAGTGAAGGGCTTCTATAAGCCATCATTAAATCATACACCCTCTATAAAAGAGTGCACAAGGGGATAAAGTTGACAGGTGTGTAATATATTGAATAAAGACGAGGGTGGCTTTCCGCCCCATTCCGAGCCCCATTCCATTTTCCCCCAAGAGAGGAGAGAGAGGGAGAATGTGGGATATCGGAATCATAAAGGGAGCTACTGATTCCGATACTCACATCTCCCTCTCTCCCTTTCTCCCACACTTCAGCTTGCAATAAAAAAAGCATTCTGCTAAATTCCGCCTACATTTATTAACTTTCTCCTCTTTACTTTAAAAGAGATTAACCCCAAGGAAGTATGGCTACTAAAAAGAAAGAAACCCCCGTTAAGGAGGTAAAAAAGGAAGTACACGAAGATGACCTTCGCCCTTATGAGCTGATGGTTATTGTTGCACCAAACATTGGTGAAGCTGGTATCACTAAGGAGCTTGATAAGATTCGCAAGCTTATTAAAAGTTACAGCGGAAAAATTACCAATGAAGATATTTGGGGGCACAGAGAGCTTGCATACCGCATTAAAAAGCACGATGCAGGTTTTTATGCTGTTTTGAATTTTGTTGCTCCAACAGAATTGTTACCAGAATTGCACAAAATTTTGTTGATTGATGTAAACATCATTCGACATATGATTATCAAACCACCTAAAGGATATGAAATTAAAACTTTGAAGGAGTTTGAAGCTATGGATTACACTTCTGATGCAGATAAAGAAAAAGCAGCGAAAAAAGCTGAAGCTGAAGAAAAAAGACTTGCTAGACAAAGTGCTTACAAGCCAAGACCAGCTACAACAGCTAAGCCAGAAGTTAAAAAAGAAGAAGTTAAAGAAGAAAAGGTAGAGGCAAAAAAAGCACCTAAAAAAACTGCTAATTTGGATGATAAATTGAAAAGTATTATGGATGATACAGATCTTAATCTTTAACATTAACACTTCAAAATCATGAGAAGCATCAACAAAGTTATAATTATTGGTAACCTTACTAGAGATCCTGAAACAAAAGAGGTTCAAAATGGTCAAAAAATCACAACATTTAGCATTGCTACAAACAGAAGATGGGTTACATCTGGTAGTGATGAAAAAATGTCTACCGAGTACCACGACTGTGTTGCTTGGGCTAGACTAGCCGAAATCTGCGAAACTTACCTAAAAAAAGGTAAATTAGTTTATATTGAAGGCTACCTAAAAACTCGTAGTTGGACTACAGAAGATGGTATGAAAAGGTTTAGAACTGAAGTTGTAGTTCAAGACTTAATCATGCTGGATAAAAGAGAAAGGTCTGACGATGATGAATATGTTCCTACAGAAGATTATTCATCAGAAGAAGTGCCAGCCGACGCAAATGACGAAGGTGGCGACGAGAACGTATTTTAATTCTTACTAACAATCATTAAAAATGGCTAATATTCAAAAGAAACCAAAGAGAATACAAGGAGCAGAACCACAATATGTTGATTATAAAAACATCAAATATTTAAAGAAATTCATCTCTAAGTATGGCAAAATCGTACCTCGTTATTACACAGGTGTGAGCTTGAAACATCAAAAACAATTATCTAAAGCTATTAAAAATGCTCGTCGTATGGCTTTAGTACCCTATGCTAGAGTGGCTTAAATAGCTATAAAGCATTGTAAAAAGGTCCATTTTCTGCTAAAATGTAAAGATTTACATCAATGCAAATGGGCCTTTTAAAAAAAATACAAACAAAAGTACAAGAAAAGCACTCTAAACGGCTTGAAAAAGCCATGAAAAAGGAGGCTGCAAATAGCTCATCTTTGAGTGCAATTGCAAATTACAGAGGTGAAACTGTGTTTGCTTGGGTTGCACCCGAGTATGTAGAACACGAAAAAAGTATTCATTGGTACTTAGTTTGTGGCCTTTTGGCATTATTTACAGCAGTGATTGCTTTATTTTACGATGCATGGACATTTTCGCTAGTGATAGTGGTATTTTGTGGTGTTTACTATGTTAATCACTTTGAAAAACCAAAAGATGTTAGCGTTGAAATTAGCGAGATGAGTATCAAAATTGGCAAGAAAATAATCCCTTTCCGCAATATTAAAGCGTTTTGGATTTATTATTTGCCAGGCCATGTAGAAACATTGAATTTGCTAACTACAGATTCACTTTTTCCAGAAATTTCAATTCAACTTAGAGGCCAAAACCCAGTGCCTATACGCAGTTATTTGCTAAAGCAGATTCCCGAATGGGAAGGCAAGGAAGAGACGCTTGTTGAAGCCATTTTAAGACTATTAAAAGTATAATGACCAACTCATCAGAACATTATCGGGAGGGTATAGATGACGCTAAAAAAGTCGAAAATGACTTTTATGGGCGGAGTAATGAATATACCGATAAAATTAGGCTCCTAGCTAACAATATGATTCACGGATCAGCAGAAAAAGTTGATGCAATTAAGATTTACATAGTAGACGAAGCAGCTAAAATCAACGCACAAATAGCCGATAAATGCACAAAGGACTTTGAAGCAACTACCGATCCAGTACGACGCGCGCAAATTGTAGAAGCTGGAAAGGCAATGCTAGAGAGGCGCTTAAGAGCTTTTAAGGCAATGTTTTTTAGCGGAGAACCAAAAACCTACGAAGATTTGGCTAGAGCAGCCGATTTATACAGAGCCAGCAGCGAACTTGCTCGAGAGGAAACATTAACCTGCATGATTGAAAGAATTGCTAGTGGCGCACCTTTAAAGCCAGATCAATTGAATATGCTAGTGGATTTAGTGGATGGTGAAAAATTAACTAACCACGCTAAAAATGTCGGCAATATTGATGTAGGCCAAGATGCTAGACAGTATTTGCAAGTTGGTATTGGTGCAATGCTATACAAAATGTGCTTTGAACAAAAAGTTGTTTTTGCTCAAGCATATGCAAATAAAAAAGGTTTTGAAAAATTCAATCAACTAGCTGATGTAATGATGTTTTCGGGAGGGCTTGCGCCAAACGACTACAAAGAGTTACTAATTCAACTAGTACAAAAGCCTTTAAATGCGCCAGAAATGATTAAGGCGCAAGCCCAGCTTGCCAAATTTAACGATCCACAATATTTAAAAGAAACGGCAGATATGGCTAAAGCAGGACTAGAGGCATACGAAAAAGCGGCTAAAGATATGCGTCAAGATTACGCAACAAACCCTTTTGAAAGGGCTATGACCGGAAAAAATTTGTTGAATGTAGTTGGTACAGTGGTGCTTTCTGCAACTGTTATTTTCAATGGTCTAGCCATTTATACAGGTAATAAAACTTGGGGCGAGCGTTTAGCTGCTGTTCCAAGAAATTTGCCATTAATGGGTGCAGGAGCAGGTTTAGCAGCAATCGCTAGTGGCGGTTCTGCCAAAGTTGCAGCCGAAAAATTCACTCCATCTCAAAGAGCAGAGCTAGAGCGCAAAGACGCAAGACTTGCCAGTCGCGTTACTTTGCTAGAGCAACATAATACAGATCTTCCTTTTGCAGACTGGCTAGATAAAGGTGGTATGAATGTTTTATTGGCTTACCATCAACATATTAGAGAAGGTTACACCACTTTAGATAACACCGATCCAAAGAGTATTGAAGGAAAACGAAAATACTACGCTGCTAATCCTAGTTTGCTTGATAAAACCAAATTAGTTGGATTTTTGAGTGGTGATTTGTCTAAACAAATTCCAAATAGAGAGGCATTAAAGGCACAGCTGGAAAAATTATCAATTAGCGATAGTGATAAAAGCAAATTTGATGAAAAATTAACAAAAACACTCAAAACAGCCTTAGCTGGACGCATTTATTCTCAGGGAGATTATGCCGATTTAATTAAGGATTACCACGATAACAGAGACAAATATAAAGATTACATTTAAAATGAACCAACGATTTTTACAACATACAGTAATACCATTTGTGAGGGATTTCCTTGCTGAATTAAACGACTATACTAAACAAAAAGCCGAAGATTCTCACCAGAGTTTTGAGAAAGCATTTTTGGAATATTTTGATAAAAGTGCAATTAATAAACGCAGATTAAACCTGCTAACTTGGAAACTAGTCGAAAAAATTAAAGGTAAAAAATCTAAGCTGTTTTCGCATTTAGAAAACGATCAAACAGCTGAATTGATGCTCGATTTATTGAGGACAAAATACCGACATTACAAGTCTGCATATAAGTTTCAAGACGCATTTTTTGAAGATGAAGACGGCTCAAATCATCGACGAGTTAAAGAAAATATTTATCTTTTTTCGACACATTTTAATAATGAAGCTGAGAAAAAACGAGGTGTGGAGCTAAAAACTTGCTCTGATGATGAGGTAAAGAAACTACATAAACTTTTAAAATCTGTTTTAGGTGAAAAGCGCTATCAACAAGTAGCTCCTAGCGTATTCTTAGGCAAAAATCAGGTTTATGTGTCTCAAGATCTTGCCTTTGAATTAGAAAGTGCATTTCAGTTAATGATTGAAAATAAATTTGAAGATGCAGAAGGAATTAGCGAAATTGAGGTGGCCTTTGATAGGGATAAGATGAGTTTGGAAGCCGTTATAAAAGCGCCAAATAGGGAATTGCAAATTTTAAGCAGTTACGAAGATATTTTAATTTACAGCGAAGAACTTGATGAGGATTTGGCAAAAACACCAACTGATAAAGCCGTAAAACCGGTTGTAGAATTGGAGAATTTGGAGGGTGAAACTTTGAAATTGCATGTAGAAGTGCCAAATTTAGATGCTCAAGACAACTTAGATGTTAATAAGGCTAATTTAGGTGCTTTAGCTGGCGGTGGAGCGCGTTTATTCGATTTTGACCAAGGCGACGGAACAGAAGGCACTGTTACTCATGTTGGACCAACAGATGGCTATAACAGGTACAAACCTGATGCAAGTTTGCCATTATCACCACGAAAAAAACGCTTTTTAGGAGGAAAAAGTGGGGCAACTAGAGAGCGAATTGGGCAATCTGTAAAACGGTATAGCCCTTTAAATAGCACTCAAGATTATGCAATGCAACGCAAAGCCACTCAAAGGTTTAATCCAGAGGAAAATAAAATGGTTGCACAAGAGCCAACAAAGCCAGATCAAACAAAAAAAGAGACCGCACAGGCAAAATCACAAAAAAAACAACAAGTTTCTCAAGTAAGAGGAGGTAAACGAAGAGGAAGTATTTGGAAAATAGTGGCTGCATCTGCAGGAATAAGTGGCATGCCAATTGGATTAGCGGGTTTTGCAGGGTTTATGACCGACCCACAAAAGAGCTCTACAACTACAAAAACAATCGCATCAGTTATGGGTGAAGCACACCACATGTTAGCAAGTTTTATTGGATTATTTGTATAAATGACATATTTGAAACAAAAATTAGGTGAAAAAACATGGATTTGGACATTAGTAGGAGTTTCGATGTTGTTACTTTGGGCATGGTTTTTTGGCGCAGATGTAGCTCACGCGCAAGCGGGAGCGGCTCCTGCCGCTTCTGCAGCCAACAGTGACAATGAGGCCTACGCACAATTTTTAAAGATTGTGCTACTTCTACAAAGTTTAATGAACAAGATCCTGTGGCCTATTTTGTTTATGATAGGTGGCTTAATGGATAACGACTTGATTTTTAATCATGGTATGGAAACCAGATTATTTTCAATTTGGGTGCAAATTCGTAATATAGTAAACATTTTATTTGTAATCGCACTTGTAGGTTTGGCACTTTATAATGTGCTTGGAATTGGCGGTGAAGGCGATCAATTTAGTTTAAAAGCCGTTTTACCTAAGTTAATAGTGGGTATTATTGCCGTTAACTTTTCTTACATTGGAATTAAAATTTTGCTGGATGCCGTAAATTTAGGCACAACAGCTATTTTTAGTTTGCCCGAAGCCGTTGAACAGGGCTTGAGCATTACCTATAAAGATGACAATGAAAGAAAACTTTATCAAAAATTAATTTGTGAAAACCTATATGGTCCAGGTGGTTTAGATGTTAAAAGCGAAGCTGTACAAGCCACTTTAGCCAAAGAAGGCTTGAGTTCTAGCGACATCACAGTTGAAAGTAATAAAAACCCTTACATTTGTGTGGGGGTGCAACTAAATCAATCGGCTGCGCAATATTTACAACAATATGGTTCGCGTAATGCGGCCTTGGTTATGGCTTTAAATATGGGTAAAATCGCCTTTTTTGACAAAGCCGCAGTAGAAGGTGCAGGTAGCTTTGCCAAGTTATCTCTAAATGTTTTGTTCTCATTGGTTTTATACTTTGTGTATGTGTTTTCTTTTGTCGCATTATTTATAATTTTAATCGCTCGTTTAATTGTGATTTGGCTTGCTGTAGCTATGTCACCTTTCCTAATGCTTTCCATGGCTTTGCCTGGAGGAATTAAGGAAAAATTGAATGTAGTTGAAAAAATTCAGTTCACCAAACATGCTTTTGTACCGCTTGCCATAGCCATTCCTATGACTATTGGCTATATGATGTTGCAAGCTTTTCAAGGAATTTCCTTTGAAGGTTCGCAAGATTTTTCGCTTTCGGTACTAACAACTGGAACTTTGAATATTGGCGTAGCCACTTCGGGTCTTTCGACTTTGCAAGATTTAATGATTGCTATAGCCACAATTGGTGTGGTTTGGAAAGGTGTGTTTGATGCCGCCGAAGGAACTTTGGCAGAAGGAATTGTGCAAACAATTAAGGGTGCTGGAGAATCTATCGGTGGATTTATTGGCTCAGTGCCGTTTAAATACATCCCTTGGGTACCAGTTACTACTGGTAGCGCGGTAAACAGCGACACGCCGAGATTAACACCAGCTTCAATAGTTAGCACCTTAAATGATATACCTGGCAAGATGGAAAGAAAGCAAAAGGATAGGGCGTCAAAGGTTTTGTGGGAACAATTTGGCATAGGTGATGGTAGCGGAGCTGGAAATCCAAGATTATTTGATGATGTAACGGATAAAGCTGGTTTACACAATGCTTTAAGCCAAAATTACAACAACTTGGCTAGTGGTGACAAAAGCACAGGATTGGCACTACAAAAACTTGCTACAAGC
>JBGAUX010000037.1:0-10115 GCA_044228405.1 Candidatus Altimarinota bacterium
TGATTGTATCTATTTGGGAAGTGTTTGTCAAAAAGGCCTTCTAAATGTGAATTTCGGCTAGATTGAGCGCCTTAATACTCTCTCTTTCTGTGGCCGCGGCTGTAGCTAGTAACGCCTTTTGCGTTTTGTCATCGTCGTCCTTACGGAAATGAGTCCAGAGTTTTAATAGGCTTCTGGCTCTTTCGTCACCCATAACTTTTTGTGTAGATTGCCTTACCAATTGTTCGGCAATTTTCTCGATTTCACTTTGTTCTGTGGCGGAAAGGTTTTCAACAGCGGATATGTTTAGTTTTTGCTGGAACATGCGCGGGCCTGTTGTGATTGAGCTGTTGCCGTTTGTTTCGGCGTCTTGTTTTAAATATGTCCCACTGTTTGCTAAAATAACTTTAATGGCTGCTTGAATTAATTGAGCCACCTTAAGTGCGTCTGTATCATTGGCCCTAAGATATAGTTTTGAGCTTTCCACCCTGGTGGGATCCAGTGCAATTTTGACGATATCGAAGGCTCGATGAGGAGATAATTCAAACATTTCGTTTGGAGCGGGTGCTGGGTTTGCGGAGCTTTGCATAACTGATACTTAAACTTCAAGATTTTGGTTTGTAGCGGTGTTTGTATTGAAATCATATATATCTTCTTTTAGTTTCGTTGCAGCCGCTGCTTCAGGGCCCTCATAGCGAGCTACTGACACTAGTTTCTCCTTGATCACTGGTGTATCGCCACTTCTGAAAGGAGGGTTTTCTTCTACAAGTTCATTCACTCTAGGAAACAAGAATTTTGGTAGATGCTGCTGCGTCAGTGCAACTGCTAATGCTTGTTCAATATGTGTATCAGTCCTGAAAACCTCTAAGGCATAGCTTGATAAAGCTTCTGAATCTCCCGTTGATTGCAGTGTTTGTATCGCAAGTCTTACCAAGCTTACTAGTTCTGCTAGTTTAGCTCTGGCGAGCACAGCGTTTTCGGGTGTGTCAGGACTAATCCTTCTACCTGTGTGTGAATTGTCCATGGCGTCAAGTGCTATGAGGTCATTCCGTCTAAAATCATTTCTACCTGAGCCGCCATCCGTTGCACAGTAAAGGATCGCTCTAGCTCTCCGTACGCTTAGTGTGCGATCCTCTGGAGATGTTTCTGTTGGCTCAGCTGGTGCCTCTTGCGGATCGTGCGACAGTTCTGTATTCATGGTGTTGTGGTTTAAGATAAGGTTTGATTATTGCTGATTTTTTGGCTGTGATTTATGCAATGTTACTATCGCTGCATCTAATTCATAGTCTGCCGTCTCCCAAGCTGATTGTTTTACAGCTGCAGCTGATAGTGCTGTTTTTAGTTCATCAGTGTCTTCAGTACGGTACTTAAACCATTCTTCGTCTCTAAAGTGAATCAACTGCGCTTTTCTAACACCCCCAAATGGAGCACTGTTTTTAGGGAGAGCTTGTTGTGAGCTTGTGACGTTTGCTATAAGGCTTGTTAAGGTGCTGTCATCCAAATAAGCAACCCTATTAAAGGCTTCTCTAGCGGGCTGTGACCAAGAATTTGTTGAATTTGGACAATTGATGTCTTGAAAGGCAATTTCTAAGGCTTTTTTTACTATTGGACGTAGGCTGTTTGGCGTGTCACATTTTCTGATGATACTAAATTTTCTCCACCCCCATTGTGCTTTTGTTTGCGGCTCATCGTGCTCACCGAGCATGGCGATAAGTTCCTGTGCTCTTCCCAATGATAAATCAATTTTCGGTGCTTGTTCTCCCTCAGGTGCTTCGTTTGGCATGATTATTTCGTTAAAACTAAGGGTTGATTATAGCAATAAATTTTATTTTGTCAAACAAAAAGACCCGCATGAAGCGGGTCTTGATAGCCGGGAGTAAGTATGCCGATTGGTGTTAACCGATTAGTATCGAGCATAGTGGGCGAACGCCTTGTTGGCGTGAGCCATTTTGTGGGTGTCTTCTCTCTTTTTAATTGCAGCACCTTGTTCGCTAGCAGCTTCGATAAGTTCTTGTGCTAGCTTTTTGGCCATAGGCGCTCCTTTTCTTTTTCGAGAAGCATCAAGTATCCAACGGAAAGCTAACATAATTTGTCTACCTGGTTTAACTTCCACAGGAATTTGGTAAACTGCGCCACCGATTCTTTTTGCTTTAACTTCGTTTTCTGGTTTTACATTTTGAATAGCTTGTTCAAACACTTTTTCTGGATGCTTGTCGCCTTTTTGAGAAATGATTTCTAGTGTTTCTTTAAAAATTTGTCTAGCAACAGTTTTTTTGCCATCTTTCATGATGTAACAAATAAACTTTTCTGTAAGTAAGTTTGAACCTTCGGGAATGTATTGTACTCTTTTTTGAGCCATGCTATTGAGATATTAAGCGAATTATTACTTAGCTTTTGGTCTTTTTGCTCCATATTTAGAACGACCTTGTCTTCTTTTTTCCACACCTTGAGTATCTAAAGATCCTCTGATGATATGGTATCGTACACCCGGTAAATCTTTTACCTTACCTCCACGAATCATTACCACTGAATGCTCTTGTAGATTGTGTCCTTCACCTGGGATGTATGCATTAACTTCACTACCATTAGTTAGTTTAACTCTCGCAATTTTACGCAAAGCCGAGTTAGGCTTTTTAGGTGTCATAGTAGTTACTTTAACGCAAACACCTCGTTTTTGCGGAGAGAAAATTTCCACATCTTTATTCTTCAATGTATTAAAACCATTGATCAAAGCTGGCGATTTACTATTCTTCTTCGCGCTTTTGCGTGGTTTTCTAATTAATTGGTTGATTGTTGGCATACTTCGTAATTTATTTTTTTGAGCTTGCGTAATTTAATGAATTTTAAACTGCTTTGCAAGCCTTTCTTTATATAATTGGGTACATTTCTTCGTCCGTAAGCGGTAAAGACTCTATAACTACAGGTCCACCAGTTGCCGCTAAAGCTTCTGCAACGCTTTCTGGATGTGTTTTTTGGTAGATTTTTCCTGCTGGAATTAACTTACCAATTACCACATTTTCTTTTAAGCCTTCTAGTGAATCTACTAATTTTGTTGTTGAAGCCTCTACTAATACACGAATTGTTTCTTGGAACGAAGCGGCAGAAAGCCAACTTTCGGTGTATAGAGATACTCTTGTAAGTCCAACTAATAGTCTTTCTGTGTGTACAGGTTTTTTCTTGTCTTTAGCCAAAGCTTGATTTGTTCGCTCTACTAAAATGATATCTCTAATTTCACCTGGTAGGAATGCGCTCTCTCCTGGATCGATAATTCTTACTTTAGAGAACATTTGTCTAGCAATGATTTCGATATGTTTATCGTTAATACTTTGACCTTGAGATGAATAAATTGTTTGCACCTCTGTCATTATGTATTTTTGCACTGTGTAAATATCTGTTAACTTCATCAATTCTCTTAAATTTAAGTGACCTGCTGTTAAAGCTTGTCCTCTTTTAATTGATTGACCAGATTTTACAGTTACAGTTTTTTCGTAAGGAATGATGTAGTGTTTTTCTACGATACCTTCAGAAATTGTAACGATTTTGCTGTCTGTAACTTCGATAACTGTACCTTCGTCTTCTGCTTTAATAGTGCCTTTATGCTTGTCTGACTTGGCAATAACCATTTTAGGTTGAACCTTGTCGCCAACATTTACAGCTGGTGCTTGGTCGGGAGTTACTTCGTATTCAGTTTTAACTTGCTCATCGGAAGTGATGATAACAGTTGCATCCTGACCTTTACGAACAACTTTTGCTTTACCAGTAATTTCACTTAAAATTGCAGGTGATTTTGGAGTTCGTGCTTCAAATAATTCTTCAACACGAGTTAAACCTTGAGTGATATCTTTTCCTTCGGCTACACCACCCATGTGGAAGGTTCTCATAGTTAACTGAGTACCCGGTTCACCAATACTTTGTGCGGCAATAATACCTACAGCTGTACCGATTTCTACTGTTTGATTGCTACCTAAATCTTTTCCGTAACATCTCATACAGATACCGTTTGATGTCATACATGTCATTACTGAACGCACTTCAACAGAATCGATTTGTTTTTCTCTAATTTCTTTAACAAGATTTCTGTCGATTTCTGTGTTTCTGTCTGACAATACTTCACCAGTTTTTGTGTCTGCCAAAGGTAATGCCAAAGTACGACCGTAAATTCTTTTTTCAAATTCTTCACCAATTTGTTCACTTTCTTCACGATTAATATTGTGGGTATGTTCAGAACCACAATCTACTTCTTTAATAATGATATCTTGTACGGCATCAACTAATCTACGAGTTAAGTAACCCGCTTCAGCTGTTTTAAGAGCCGTATCAGACTTACCTTTACGTCCACCATGAGTGGCAATAAAGTATTCCAAGATACTAAATCCTTCTTTTAAGTTTGATTTAATTGGTAACTCGATTGTTTTACCGGCCGGATTTGCTACCAAGCCTTTAATTCCGCATAACTGAGTGATTTGTCCCCAGTTACCACGAGCACCCGAGTCTACCATATAGAACAATGAATTTTCACCAGTGATACCAATCATCATTAATTTCGTGATGTCGGATTTAGCTTTTGACCAAACTTTAATTGTTTGAATGTATCTTTCGTCGTCTGTCATTAAGCCCTTCCAGTATTGGCCACTAACTTGTTGCACAACTTCAGAAGCATCTTCAATGATTTTATCTTTATCTTTTGGAATCACCATGTCGGCTTTACCAATTGAAAGACCTGAATCTGTTGCGTATCTAAAGCCGATTCTTTTTAGGTCATCAACCATTTTTGCTGTTCTTTCTGGGCCACAAAGCTCAAAAGATTCACTCATGATTGATTCTAATAATTTTTTACCAGCTGTGTCGTTGATGTATTGAAGTTTTTTAGGTAAGAAGCTGTTGAAAATCCATCTTCCTAGAGTTGTTTCAATAATTTCTGTTGTACCATCTTCTTTTTCAATACGAGCTCTAATAGGAGCTTGTACATGCACATGGTTACCTTGGTATGCCATCATGGCTTCTTTTAGGTTAGCAAACACCATGCCTGAACCAGGTTTGTCGGCCACCATTTTTGTTAGGTAGTAACAACCTAAAACGATATCTTGAGTAGGTGTTGTAATTGGCTCACCAGCAGATGGTTTAAGCAAATTCTTAGCTGAACAAATTAAGTTTTTGGCTTCTTCTTGCGCTCTTTTTGAAAGTGGTACATGTACCGCCATTTGATCACCATCGAAATCCGCATTGAAAGCGGCACAAACTAATGGATGAATTTGAATAGCTTTTCCTTCAATTAAGATTGGTTTAAATGCTTGGATACCTAATCTATGCAAAGTTGGAGCACGATTTAATAGTACATAATGATCTCGTGTTACATCTTCCAAAATATCCCAAACTTCACGCTTAGCACTTTGAATTAATTTTTCTGCTCCTTTAATGTTGTGTGCGTATCCATCACGAATCAATTTACCAATAACGAATGGTTTAAATAGTTCTAAAGCCATTGTTTTAGGTAAACCACACTCATCTAGTTTAAGGTGGGGACCAATAACGATTACAGAACGACCAGAGTAATCTACACGCTTACCAAGCAAGTTTTGTCGGAAACGACCTTGCTTACCTTTTAACATGTCTGAAAGTGATCGTAATTTTCGTTTGTCTCCTGAGTTAAACACTGTACGACCTTGACGAGCGCTGTTATTTAACAGTGTATCAACAGCCTCTTGCATCATACGTTTTTCATTTCTACAAATAACTTCCGGCGCACCAATAGCCATCAATCTTTTTAAACGATTGTTTCTATTAATTACACGACGGTATAGATCATTTAAATCTGAAGCGGCAAAACGACCACCATCCAATTGAACCATCGGACGAAGATCCGGTGGAATTACTGGTAGCACAGTCATAATCATCCATTCTGCCTTAATGTCTGCGTTTTTTAAACTACCAGCCAATTTAATTCTCTTCATGATTTTCTTTTGCTTTTGACCAGATGTTTTCTTTAAATCTTCACTAAGAGTTACAATCATTTTTTCTAAATCGATATTTTCGATGATAGAACGAATGGCTTCTGCTCCTGTTGAAGCGTTAAATACATGACCAAATTTCATCGACATTTCACGATATTCAAGCTCAGAGTAAATTTTACCGATTTTTAACTCGTTAAGTTCGCTCTTAGCTTTATTGTGTTGATCGTCTAGGTCTTCTAGTCGGTTAGCGTATTCTTTTTGAATTTCACCAAGAATTTTTTTATCTTTTACCTCGGCAGTTTTTTCTTCAGACTCTTTTTGAAGTTGTTTTCGGTGCATTTTATACTCTTTTTTCAATTGTTCTTTTGCCTCTGTTTTAGATTCATCGTCCATTTCGGTAACGATGTAGGCAGCAAAGTAAACAACTTGCTCAATTGATTTAATTGGTAAGTCTAACAATAAACCAATACGACTTGGAGTAGAGCGCAAAAACCAAATATGCGTTACTGGAACAGCTAATTTGATGTGGGCCATTCTCTCTCTTCTTACACTTGAACGAGTTACTTCAACTCCACATTTTTCACAAATTACGCCTTTATAACGGATTCTTTTATATTTTCCACAGTAACATTCGTAATTTTTTGTTGGACCGAATATTTTTTCACAAAATAAACCGTCTCTTTCTGGTTTTTGAGTTCGGTAGTTGATGGTTTCAGCTTTTTTTACTTCACCATGTGACCAAGATAGAATTGCTTCCGGTGAGGCAACCGATACCGTAATGGCATCAAAGTTATCTCCCAAAGGATCCTGATGGTTAGTGTTAGTTGGTGTCATATGAGGTTGGTAATTTGTAGTAATTGATAATATTTATAACCCTAGATCTCTATCGATAAGATTGTCGCTTTCCTCAGCTGGCGCCTCTGTTGCAGGCACTTCGGCTACAGGTTCAACTTGCTCAACAGCTGGTTCGGCAGTTGCTTGCACCTCTTGTTTTGGTGCTTCCACAACTGGTTCAGCTTTTGGCATCTCTCGATCGTCCCTATCATCGTGGTCGCTTTCGGCGCTATCATCTCGTTTATTTAAGATGATAATGTCTTGAGCAACGATTTCAGTTTTGAATTTTTTTGTACCTTCGGGTGTTTCCCAACTTCGAGTTGAAAGATAACCTTCAATGTAAACTAATTTACCTTTTCTTAGGTGTCTATCTGCAAGTTCCGCTAGTTTTGACCAAACAACAATCTCGTGAAATTCGGTTGATGAGTGTCTGTCTGTGCCTTTGGTTGTCCATTGTCTGTTAGTTGCAATTCCAAATGTAGCTACAGATTGACCGCTTGGTGTTTGTCTTAAACTTGGGTCTCGCGTGATATTTCCTATTAATATTACTTTATTTACGCTTCTCATTGTTCTTATAAATTAAGGATAAATTGTTCTTACAAGTCGTCTTCTTCGGTTTCTGCTACGGCAGTTTCTTCTTCGTGAATTCCTTCATGATCCATATCTTTTTTAGAGATTTTTTCTGGACCTTCTTCTGCCAATGCTTCTAAAATTTCACCTTCAACTTCTTCAATTGCATCTGGCGATTCAATTAAAACATCTTCTTCTTCGGCGGGTTCAACATCTTTAAGTTTCATTAGGTCTACATCTAAACCTAAACTTTGTAGTTCTTTTACTAATACATTGAAACTCTCAGGTGTTCGTGGGTTACGAATGTTTTCACCCTTAATGATGGCTTCGAACGCTTTTGAACGTCCATAAACATCATCCGATTTAATGGTAAGCATTTCTTGAAGCGTGTAAGCCGCTCCGTAGGCTTCTAGGGCCCACACTTCCATTTCACCAAATCTTTGTCCACCATGTTGTGCTTTACCTCCTAATGGTTGTTGTGTAACCAAAGAGTATGGTCCAACTGAACGAGCATGAATCTTATCTTCAACCAAATGGCTTAATTTAAGAATGTATGCAATACCAACAGTTGTTCTGTGACCAAAAGGATCACCTGTTTGCCCATCGTAAAGCTGAATTTTACCATCTTCTGGTAGGCCAGCTTCTTCTAGCAATTCACCAATTTTTGCAACCTTTACACCATTAAGTGCAGGAGTTGCTACTTTGATATCAAGCTCTAATGCTGCCCAACCTAAATGCGTTTCAAGAATCTGTCCGATATTCATACGACTTGATACACCAAGTGGATTAAGTACGATATCAATCGGTGTTCCGTCTGGCATAAATGGCATGTCTTCTTCGGGAACGATAATTGAAATTACACCTTTGTTACCATGACGTCCCGCAATTTTATCTCCAACTGAGATTTTTCTAGTTTGCGCTACATTAACTTTAATTTGTTTGATAACTCCAGTTGCAAGCTCATCGCCGTTATCTCGTGTGAAAATTTGAATGTCTACAACTTTTCCACCTTCACCACCTGGGAGGCGTAAAGAAGTATCTTTTACATCACGAGCTTTTTCACCAAAGATAGCTCTTAATAGCCTTTCTTCAGCTGTTAGTTCTGTTTCACCCTTAGGCGTAATTTTACCAACAAGAATATCTCCTTCATGCACCATTGCACCAATACGCACAATGCCGTCATCATCTAAATCTTTTAATTTATTTTCACCTACATTAGGAATATCACGAGTAATTAACTCCGGTCCCAGTTTTGTATCTCGCACATCAACTGTAAATGTTTCAATATGAATTGAATCGAATGCACAATTTTTCAACAATCTGTCTGAAATAATTACCGCATCTTCAAAGTTGTAACCATGCCAAGACATATAAGCTACTAATAGGTTACGACCCAAAGCCAATTCGCCATGATCTACAGCCGAACCGTCGGCTAGTACATCACCTTTTTTCACCTTGTCGCCATTGTTTACAATAACTCTTTGGTGAATACATGTTGCTTGATTTGAGCGTCTGTAAGCCTCTATTTGGTAAGAAACCTTTCTACCATTATCGTAAGTGATACCAATTTGGTCGGCATCAACATAGGTAACAGTTCCAGCGTCTTCGGCTAGCAATACTTGTCCTGAACTCTTTGCTGCAATCGCTTCCATACCAGTTCCAACAATTGGAGCTTGAGGATTAACAAGTGATACAGCTTGTCGTTGCATGTTTGAACCCATCGATGCACGAGTATTATCATCATGCTCAAGGAAGGGGATTAATGAAGTTGTAACTGATATAATCTGTTTTGGAGATACATCAATATGTGTTACTTCATCAACATGAGACATCGCAGCTTCACTTCTTCTTCGTGCTGAAACATGTGTGTTTACAAATTCAGAAGTTTTACTGATTTCTGAGTTTGCCTGCGCAATTACTAAGTTGTTTTCTTCTTCGGCGTCGAAATATTTTACAATGTCTGTTAAATAAGCACGCACACCAATTTCATCTATTTTTAATTTTTCAATTTCTTTAGCAGATTTTTCGTCAATAATTTGATCTGCTTTTACAATTACTTTACCTTTTGCGTCTTTAATTGATTCACGAGCAGTTCGGCCAACAAGCTTTTTAGCCTCGTTTTTAACTGTGTGCGCAACCTCACGGAAAGGCGCTTCTATAAAGCCATATTCATTGATACGAGCATAAGTTGCCAAATGCACTACCAAACCAATGTTTGGACCTTCTGGCGTTGCAATAGGACAAATACGACCATAATGCGACGGATGCACATCACGAACATCAAACGAAGCTCTTTCACGAGACAAACCACCTGGACCCGTAGCCGATAAACGACGTTTGTGTTCAAGTTCAGAAAGTGGATTTGTTTGATCCATGAATTGAGAAAGTTGCGAACTAGCGAAAAATTCTCTTAGCGCTGCAGTAATAGGACGAGAGTTAACCAATTGAGTTGGTGTAACTGTTTCCAAATCCATAACTGTCATTCTGTCTTTTGCAATACGATCTGTACGCAATAAACCAACACGGAATTTGTTTTGAACAAGTTCACCTACTGGTCTAATACGACGATTACTCAAATGATCGATATCATCTGGTGAAACTTCGTGATTATTTAATCTAACTAAACGCTTAATAATGTGAATTAAATCGCCAACTTGGAAAACATGATTTTCTCTTTTGTTAGCAATATTAATTTCAAATCGTTTGTTTAATTTGTATCTTGCTACTGCACCCATGTCGTATTTTCGGTAGTCGAAAAACATAGAGTCAATTAATGCTTTT
>JBGAUX010000038.1:0-9927 GCA_044228405.1 Candidatus Altimarinota bacterium
ATTACCAACCGCAACTTATACCTATTGAAGGTGTTGATAGGGCAACTTTTGAGGTTCATGCAGATATTATTGAAACCTATGCGTCCGACAAAAACGGCTATTATGTCACAGACCGTGAAAACCCGCTCTATCACAAAACCGACAAGGTGCCGAGTCGGGCTCAAACAGAGCTTAATAAGGCTACATTCAACATTGTACACGAGGGCCGATTTGGATCCTTTGTCAGCGATAGTACGGGCTTTTATTTTACTTTAGAAGATTTTAGAGAATTTAAAACAATCTACCCTGCCAATGCGGACAACTTTGAACTAATTGTTGATTTGAACTTTGTATTTTTCTTTTCGGATGGAGAAAATCTTTACTTGTTAAAGTTCAAGAAGTTGTTCTTGCACACAATCGAGGATATTGTGATTCAAAAGCTTGAGCATATTGATTTAGATTCTTTTCAGCTTTTATGGGCCGGACATACACTGGGGTCCAATACATATACACTGGGTGCTTTTAAAGATAAAAATGGTGTGTACTATTTAAATAAAGATATGGAAATGGTTGAAATTGAAGGGGCGGACAAGGACACATTTAAAGTTGTGTCTGTATTTGAGGTTTCGTATCAATTTTCCGTAGACTATCCTCGCTACTACTTGAGAGATGAAAAAAATGTTTGGATTTTCAATCCTGATCACGAATTACAGAAAATTGACGGTGACTTTTTGGGCAAGGAGTTTGACTACAAAGGCTACTTGGAAGAGCAGGGAGTGGAAATGTGGCGTGAAATGGGAGGATAGTAGTATTATTGCTTATGGATTTTTAGTTTTTTATTTTGATAGAAATAGCTTTAATATCGTTGATTTCTGTGGCCTCAATTGGTCCCACGCATATGCTGGCAATCAGGGAAGGATTGCAGGCTGGTTTTCGTTCGCTTTTTGGAGTTTTGTTTGGTGGTGTCGTTGTGGATGTTTTGTATGCCAACTTGGCGTTTTTTGGATTTTCAAAATTTGGTGGTTATAGTGTTTTTAAATTTATAGCACTTCCTGTTGGAGCGTCTGTGTTCGCTTTTTTGGCCTATTCTCAAATAAGAGCATTTTTTTCGAAAATTGAATCTAAAAGAAACACCAAGATTATTGTTTCGCCTTTTGTGACAGGTATTCTTATGACTTTGCCAAATCCCTTTGCAATAATCATGTGGGCTACATTATTTTCAACTTCCAAAATTCAGACTTCCTTTTTTGCGCTAAGTGCAATAATCCTTGTGGTTGGTCTAGTTTGGATTTTGCTTGAGGGTTTGTTGGTTTCGGTTTTCAGAAAACATGTTAATAATTATTTTCTTAGGGCAGTAGAAGTATTTACATCTGTGCTATTGGTTTATTTCGCCATCAAATTTGCTTATGAATTTGTAATTTCCCTTATTTAACACCTTGCCGGCAATTATCTGCTCTGGCAAGGTGTTAAAATTTTCGAGAATGAACTGGGTGGATAATCCCCTACCCTTTTTTCACTAAAACGCTATATACAGCTCTTTGTTGCCACAAAAAGTATAGGTTTAATAGTAAAAGCACATTGCCCATAAGTGCGCTGCTTGTAAATAGTCCACCGTCTAAAACAAGGTGAAAAGCAACTATGTTAACCGTGATTGGCAAAAGCAAAAGTGCTGCAAGAGCCACACGCTTTGTCCACAATAGTACAAAAGCTAAAAAGAAAACCACAGAATTAATTATCATAATGTATCCAGTGTCCATAAGAATCCGAATAAATTCATAGGCTCGAGGATCGTTGTACATGTCGGCAGTTGGTTCTGGGAAAATGCCAAAAGCGCCCAAAATAGGCATTAATAAAATTGCGCTTAACAAAACTTTCAGAACAATATCAATAACTTTTTTCATAAAGTGATTGCTAATTAAATAATTGAAGTGATTTTAACATAAGTGGCTATCAAAAATGAAGTGTGTTACCATAAAAACATTAAATATTTTTAACTTTCTACTATGAAAAAACTATTACTAACTATGGCGTTGGCTTTAGTTGTTACGGGTTGTTCTGCTGGCATTGAACCAAAAAACACAAACATGGAAACAGATAATGGCGAAATGCAAAATGAAATGAAAGTTGTGAAGGAGGAAATCAAAGTACCAGAAGGATTTGTGGCATTTAATGAAGGTGAAGATTATGCTTTTGCATATCCTGATGTGTACACTTTAAAGAGAACCACTCAGCCGGTTGAAGTTTTAGAGTCTTTTGAACTAGTAAACGAAGAAAAATATGCTGATTGGCAAGGTGCGGAGGGTTATCCTACACTTGGATTTTTTGTAATTGATAATCCACTAATGAAAAGTGTTGTTGATTTAGCGGATGAAAACAAAACTGTTACAAATTATTCTAAGAGTTTGGCTGTCGGTTTTGCAAAAACAGCCAAAGGCTACGAAGCTGTAAGATACACTAGCGAAGGATTGTACACTTATGGTTACTTTCTTATCTCTCGCAATGGTCATTTGTATGTATTTTATGCAGCCGACAACACAGACGAAAGCATCCAAAGAGACGATTTAAAGAAAATGGTTGATACTTTGCAGTTTTTTGAAGCGAAATAAGTTTGAAGAATTGAAGGATACTTTTACGGAAGATTAGAAGGGAGGGAGCCCGCCGCAGGCGGGCTCCCTCCCCCTTTTTTTGATTATGTGTAACGGCCAACAGCACGATTGACTAATTTAACACTTGAGGTTAAAATGACCTCTTTTTAGTGTTTCTATGGTACAAAAAGTTACTGATTTCGATCCATCAATTTTAGAAGTCGCCGAACGCCCCGAGGGGGAATCCGGATTAGAGAAAATGGCTCCTTTGTTAAGAGAAGCAAGAGCTACAGGCAACCAATTACTGAGGCTCGCGAACAGCTTTTGCAGGCGCTTATGGGAGAGAGTAAAAATGCAACATTATTAGGCGCTCGGCAAAGAGGCAGAAGATATTTACCCTTCTCTGTAGGCCCTTGCATGGTAAAAGTATTGACTTCAGATGGGCAAGATAGCGCTTGGGGTACACGACAGAATGATTTGACAGGTTTGCATAATTATCATCGTAGTGAAAATGCAACTCTAGCACATTTTTTTCCTAGGATGGTGCCTGATGCGCTATTCTACGAGCCTACCAAAGCAAAAGCCGAACCCAATGCCGACACCTTGCATTTAGCCACCTCATGGAGCCCTTTTATGGTCCAAACAACCATAAGAGATGGCCAAACTATTCAAGGTGCGTTAGAAGAGCCTGATATCTGTAATCAAGATGAGTTTTTGAATAATCTTATATCATTAAGGGTGTCTTACGAGAAGATGGAAAATGAGATTAAGTTAGTGCCAGATGTACCTGAGTTGAATCATCCAAATATGCTTGTTGCTCCAAGTGGTCAAATTTGGGTTGTAGATACAAATACCCTAGTTAGCCCCAATTATTATACGTCGTATTATGGCTTTGACTTTTTAACTAAAGCAGACCGTATAATTTCAAGGCTTGAGGCGCGTAAAAATATGATATAATCAACCTATGAAAACAAACAAAGACCAATTGTGGTTTAAAAACAAGCGATACGGATGGGGCTGGGTGCCTGTAACTTGGCAAGGTTGGCTTGTTACGCTCGCTTATGTACTGTTAGTTACAGGCTTTGCTTTTACAATAGACGAAAATTCTCCTCCACAGGAGGTGTTTTTCACTTTTATTCTACCAGCGGTTCTCCTAACAATCGCCCTCATTCGCATTTGTTACCGTAAAGGCGAAAAACCACGTTGGAGATGGGGTAAGGATAAATAGCACTCCTCTACAAATCCTGCAGCTCTATTCCTCCAATAAAGTCGGTTTTCCCAACATCCACGCCGTTTTTTCGTATAATAGAATAGGCTGTTGCCACATGAAAAAAGAAATTTGGCAGTAAGTAGCCGATAGCGTAGTCAAATCCTGTGAAGTATTTGTCTTTAAAATATGGCAGTGTAACTTTCACATCTTCTTTACCAATAATTTGTTCCGGCTTAACACTTTCTATAAAGCTAATTGTTTTCGCCAAACGAGCTTTAAGATCCTCTACAGTTGTTTCGTTATCTTCGTATGATGGAATTTCTATTTCGGCTAATCGGGCAACCCCACCTTTTGCATTGTCCGTAGCAATTTGAACCTGCATAATTAGCGGAAATTGATCAAACACCAAACGGTCGTTTAATAAGGCAGACATTTGTTTTTCTACTGGTCGTCTCTCGGACGCCTTGCTTGCTGCGTGCTCATTTGCTTTATCTAAAATGGCAGAAAGCGCTTTAAGTGCCTTTAAAATTGGTGGAACTGTTGCTGTGTAGAGGTTTGTTTCTTGCATGGGAGTTGGTTAATTTTCATTCTATTGGCATTGTATTACTTGCGGGCAAACGTGTCAAAGAAGCGAAATATTGATTTTTCTTGACAAGATGATTATAAATGATAAAGTACTTGTGTTTTAGCATGTTAAAACGCTGAAACAAAATTAATCAAGTTTATGAAAGATTTAGGTTTAAATATCGCGAATACAGTTGTACACATTTCACATCATGGAATGGGCGGCTTTTCGTTGATTTTTTAAGCAGATATAAACTTAAAATCAGTTTGCGTGCTGTAGCTAAACAATCCACTTCGATGTCCTCTTTTACCAGCGACATTTGGCAATTTAAAAAGTGCCATATTTACTCGAGTTGCATCTCTTGCCTCCTCAGCTATTTGTTGAATTGCTAAATAGTCTGCTAATTGACTTTCTAATTTCCCTGGCCGAGTGGTCAACCTGTGCTGAGATTGATTTTCTAGTGCCAGCATTGCGCTGGCATTCCAGGTCGGTTTAACATCAATTTCGCGCTCTGAACCTTTAACAATTGGCATTGTTTGTGTAAAAATAAATTTCTAACTTAAAATAGACACCTTATTTATTTTTGTCAACAACGCTGGTTTTCAAATTGAAGAATATAACCTACAATAAAAGAAATTAAATTTTAACCAACATTATGGACGATTTTACAAAATTATTGGATTTTTTTATTTCTTCAAAGGAAGTGTTTTTTGGCTTTCAAGATGTGTTTTCTGTGTTTATATTTTTATCAGCGGGAATTTTTGTGTGGTACTTAGTAAGAGGAGTGTATTTTTTATTTAAAGGACAAGATTTTAAAGATAAGCGGAAAAAGTGTTTTTGGAAGAGCACTTTTGCACTTCTGTTTATGTTAATTTTTATTTATGTGCTGGGTAGAATCACACTGTTTGGGGTTCTTAAAGGCTTTGTTTAGTATTTAATTATGTTAAAAAGTATTTTTATTGATGGAAAGTTGCCTTATTTGGCTCAAATTAAAACAGTTCTGTACGTGCTAGCTTGGCTGGCACCATTTTCAATCTTTTTCTTGTATACAAGCTATAATGATTTTGCTGAAATCGGCTGGAATTGTTTGGTGGCGGTTTTGGCGATTCGTCCAATATCCGATATTTTTCCAAATATTGGATTGTTTAGAATTTTGCGCTCTTTGCGTCGTGAATTCGGTGTTTTTTCCGGAATGATGATTGTGGCTCACTTTGTTGGATTTTTGCTAAACGACAAAGTTGCCTTGTCAGAAATTTTTACTAATCCGGTATATCGTCGCACAGATTTTTACTATCTGTGAGGCTTAATTGGACTAACTTTCGCAATTATTGTTCTTTTAAGTTCAAACAAAAAGGCATTGATGATTTTAAAAACCAAATGGAAAAAGGTTCAACGCTTGGCTTATTTATTTTTGTTTTTTGGAGCTATACATGTAACGCTGGTTGGCGAAGATGATGGCTTTATTGGATTGGTGATTGTTGCTATTTTGTGGGTTTTGGCCGCGTTTAAACTTAAAATTAACTTTCCTAAAAAAACTCCAGAGTAGAGAATTCCAATTTAAATCTGGGTCCGAAAACGATGAAAAGCAAGTCATGGTCAACTTACTTAAGAGTTTGGAGTTTAAAAGTGCTATGTGAAATTTCTAAAAATTCTGAATAATTTTATTTTAAAGTTTTTGAAAAGAGACTTGTGGAATGGCAGTTTATTTAGAATCTGCCCGTCATTGTTGAGGCCTAGGACATAGTTTTGTAACAAATTTATTAGCCCCTTATCTGTTACACTAATATTGAGCTCGTAGTTATAAAGGAGGCTTAAAGCATCAAAATTTGCTGACCCAAATGTAGCCCACACATTGTCAATAATCACCAGTTTGCCGTGCATCATTTTCCTCTGAATCTGGATTTTACAACCTAGCTTAAGTAGTTTTTCGTAAAACCCTTGATGAACAGTATTGATAAATTCGTGATCGGTATCTTTTGGAATAATCAAATGCACCTTCACTCCTCGTTTCATGGCTAATTTTAGCGCTTTCCAAACAAAACTAGGCGGAGAAAAATATGGAGTGACAATTGTAATATTGCTTTTTGCAGACTTTATTTTAGCTTTTATGCTATGGGTGAAGTATCTGTTTTTAAAGCCGGGCGTGTTGCCAACCACTGAAAAAGTGGGACTAAGAGTGGTTGGAGGAAATTTTATTGTTTTCTTAGCAGAATTAAGATGAAGAATTTGTTTTGTGATTTGCTTTGCCATTTGGCTGCCAATCCCTTTATCCTTTATGCAAACTGTTAAGTCATCCCAGTTTTTGTATTTTTCGCCTACAACAATTCCCCCCATCCAAGTTTGCTGTTGATCTACAACCATAAGTTTAATATGGTTCCTTAAAAAAAGCCCCATTAATGTAAAAGTGGATGCTAATTTGGCGTGTTTGTAAAAATTGATTTCCACACCACTATCTATAAGAGTCTTTTGCAATTTAACATCACGATAAAATTGCAAAGATCCTAGAGCGTCAATGTATAGAGCAACCCTCACACCGTTTTTTGCTTTTTCTTTAAACACTTTCAAAAAATCCGCTCCAATACCTTTCTCACAATCTTCAAAAATATACTGCTGGAAAAGTATTTCGGTTTGAGCGTTTTTGCACGCATCCAACATAGCAATATAAGTTTCTGCCGTATTTTTGTATACTCTTGGTTTTTCCATACCAAACTTATACTCTACAACTTCTCTAAATCCAATGTTTCGCCAAGCTTTATTTGGTCAACAAATTCAGGCATATGCGAAACTAAAATTACTGCACCTTCAAATTGATCAATTGCCTTTGCTATAACCGGCAAATGGCGGAAATTAATGTGGTTTGTGGGCTCATCTAAAATTAGCAATGCAGGGTTTTGCAAAACAAAGCGCGCATAACATAACAAACCTTTTTGCCCTTCGGAAAGTGATCCAACTTTGTTTTTCATCAGTTCGGAAGTGAGTAAAAAATGAGCACCGGTGGCATAAATTTTTTCATTTAATGGGGTTTCCATTACTTCGGACAGTGATTCGAATACAGTGTTTTCGAAATTCAAACCCAAAAAATCTTGTTGGTAGTAGCCAACTTTTACTCCTTCGGCGATTGCATCTTCTGCAATTTCACCCAATGCTATTTTTTTAAGCAATGTGCTTTTGCCAATACCATTTGGGCCCACAATTTGCATTTTGCTGCGTCTAAATAATTTTAGTTCAACCTTTTTGGGAATCATATTTCGACCGTCAAAAACATCAACCGAAGATATTTTAAGTATTACATCACTCCAGTTTTGCGCCGGAATAATAAAATCCTTAATTGTTTTATCATCAACTCTTGTGTTTACCATGTTGTCTTCGTCGTCGGCAACTTCGTCTCGCAATTTACTGGCAAGGCGACGCATTTTTCCTCCTTTGTTTGAAAAGAAATTTATTTTGTCCTTTCTGTCTTGAATATTTCTTTGTAGTTGAGCGTTTTTTCGCCTATCTCTCTCAATTTGGCCGGCAATTTGTTCAATTACATCAAAGTAATCGCCTACATACTGCTCAACTTTTTTTGTGTAAACATCTAAATTTAATACGCCATCGGTAAATGAATTTAAAAAGGCTGCATCATGCGAAATTACAATTACTGTTTTCTCATAACCTATTAAAAATCCTGTTAAGTGATCAATTCCTTCTGTATCTAAATTATTGGTTGGCTCATCTAAAAGCAGAATATCCGGTTCTTGAATAAGTGCATAAGCAAGCAATAAACGCGCCAACTGACCTCCCGAAAAATGTTTAATTTTCTTTTCTAGGTCTGTATCAAAATTAACAATTTCTAGTACATCTTTAATTTGCTTTTCAATTTGGTAGTTCTTTTCTGGGAAAGCTGTTTCAAAATATTCTAAAACAGAATATTCGAAAAACTTTTTTGGCATAACTTGTAAGCCGATGCCAACTGTTGCACCGTTAAGTATGTTTACTTTGCCGGAATGAGGTTTTAGCACAATATCGTCGTGTGCCTCGCCTTTCATGCCTGTAGCGCCTAAAATAAGCTTAAAAATAGTGCTTTTACCGGCACCATTCTGGCCCATAATAGTGATTTTTGCGTTCTCTCGAACGGAAAAATCAGCTTCGTCTAAAATTGGTTTATTGGTGTCGTAATCAAAACAAACCTTATCAAATCTTAATACTACATTACCTTGAGACATTTTTTTAGTTCTTACAAATTAAAGTGCCTAAAATGCATATAGTTTTTAGACAAAAAACACAAGTAAGAATTTATTCTAAAAGGCTTTGCTCAAACTGCACTGGGCCCAAATATCCGTTTTCTATTAAGGCTTTTTCAATTACTTTTTGATATCCAGTAATAACCATTATGGCAACTAAAAGTAAAATGATTCCTAATGTTTTTCTAAACCAGCCGTTTGGATTTGCTAAAAATCTAAACTTTTTAACGATTTTTTGCCCCCCAATGCCAATTAATAAAAATGGAATCATCATACCAATTACAAAAATTGCGATGTTTAAGGCTCCTTGGGCAAGGCTTTTAGGTAAAATAACCGCCAGGAGTAAAGCAAAAGTGGGTGAACAAGTTGTAAATACCGGCCCTAATGAAGCTCCAAGCAAAATTGACCCTAGTTTGCCACTTTGTTCACTGCTTTTTTCCAATAGATTTTGGCTTTTAGTGAATTTGAACTTCATAGCTACTAGCTCCCAAGCATGTGGAAACAGTAAAGTAAGGCCAAAAACCAGCAGCAGCGCGCCAGAAACATAGCTCCATACTTCATCTGGAATTGCTAGTGCCAAAGTTGTGCCTTTAATTATTAATGAAAATAGGAAAACCGAAGCACCTAGCGAAACTACAATAAGCCAAGGTCGGCTTGAGTCTTTTTGGCTAGCGCTCCCCACCAAAATAGTAGGGAGTAAAAACAAGCTACAAGGTGCTAGCACTGTAAGAAAACCAGCAATAAAAGAAACTAGTAAAAGTGACATTATTGAGTGATTTTAGTGAATGCTGTTTTAATTTTTGCAAAACTTGGTGCGGCCAAAGTTTCTGTTGCTTCACCCTTTGCATTGATCATTACAATTGTAGACTGGCTTGTAATTTTGTATTTTGCCTTTAATTCTTTTTCTGTGTCGTAGTCGGCTTTTAATAAAACTGTTCCGCTTGGGAGTTCGCTTAAATTAGCCAAGATATCTTTTTCCATAGCGATACAAGTTGGGCACCAAGCCGCGTGAAAAAATACTGCGAAAGGTTTTTTGCCTAGCAACGAATTGTAAGTTGTTTCAGTATATGCTGCATAACGGTCTGCTGGGACATCATCTACTTTTGCAGTTTCGTCTGCGTTAACCATGTTGGTGGTTTCCGATGTGTTAGACATTGCTTCAGGTGTTTTTTCTGGCAGTGGTCCATTGCACGCGCTCACCAAGAAAACAGCTGCTAGTGACAGTACAATATAAGATTTTTTCATATACAAATGTTAAATACTTGAATTTTATCAATTTAAGTATAGGTTTTATGATGGTGTTTGTCTACTTGCCCTCCTCTATCATGGTTTCATGCAAAACCGCATCTTGAAGTTTTTGGGTTT
>JBGAUX010000039.1:0-9823 GCA_044228405.1 Candidatus Altimarinota bacterium
AGGCAGAAGTGGGCGCGGCAGTGGCTATGGCAGCCGCCGGCCTCACCGAAATGCGAGAAGGTACACCGGAGCAATGTTTTCACGCTTCCGCAATGGCTTTAAAGAGTTACCTCGGGCTTGTGTGCGATCCACTTGGCGGATTAGTTGAAGTGCCGTGTATTAAGCGAAACGCTTTGGGTTGTATGGTGGCGATTGGGGCTTCGGATATGGCAATTATTGGTATAGAAAGCTTTATTCCTTTTGATGAAGTAGTGTGGGCGATGAACAATATCTCAAAAATTATGTCTCCAAAATTACGAGAAACAGCGCTGGGAGGCTTGGCAGTAACTGAAACAGGTAACAAAATTAAGCAAAAATTAGGCTTACCAATTGTGCAGGGCTAACCTTTAAAATATGTTTAAAATTGCAGTTTTAGCTTCAACCAAGGGCACAGATTTGCAGGCGATAATTAATGAAATTAAAGCCGGCGCAATGCCCGGCGTTGAACTGAGTGTGGTAATTAGTAATAAAGAAAATTGCCAAGCTTTAGAAAAAGCTCAGACAAATGGATTTGAGGCGTTTTTCATTTCTGCAAAAGGAAAATCACGCGAACAATACGATGAAGAATTAATAAAAGAACTCCAAAAACGACAAATTGATTTAGTGGTTTTAGTCGGCTATATGCGACTTTTAACTCCCTCGTTTATTCAAGCTTTCCCTCGTAAAATAATCAATGTGCACCCATCGCTAATTCCCAAATATAGCGGACATGATTTTTATGGCCAAAGTGTGCATGAAGCCGTTCTACAAGCCGGCGAAACCGAAACCGGCATGACCATTCATTATGTAGACGAAGGCGTTGATACCGGCGAAATCATTCTGCAAAAAACTTGCCCCGTTCACCCAACCGACACCCCAGAAACCCTTAAAGCCCGTGTTCAAGAACTTGAAAAAAAACACTACCCCGAGGTAATTAGGTTGCTAGCAAAGCAATAAGTTGCTAAAGTAGCCTCTTTTTTACTACAAAAATGTCACTGCAAAAATTAGAACCAGAAGATTTTTTTGCCAAACTTGAAGCTTTACAAGTAGAGGCAGATGAAATCATTATAGATCACAGTGTGCCTTTTGACGATACCATAGCGGTTAGAGATGTGTTTCAATCTATTGTCACAGTTTTAGCACACACAAAACCCATAGAAGCTGTGGACTTAAACTCTCTTTCCACTGATGAAATTCGCACGATAGTTTTTCCCGTAAGGTTACAAATAAGACTTATGGGCTCCACACATTTGAGGGAATTTACAACTACAATTAGCAGACTACAATCTTCCGATTTTACTTATACAGATGAACAAGCAAATCTAATGTCGGCAATGAAAAATAAAGTGAATTATTTTCCTGTACCTGATGATTTAACCAGGAGGATTTGGATAGAAATAAAAGATGTTTTGGGACAGGCACTTGTATCAAATGGAATTAAACTTTTACCATTAGTAGAAGAGGCCGGATTCGATGAAACTAAAGCCTACAATCGTGCTGGAACAAAAATTTATCCAGAAGTTACACAACCAGCAATAAACTAAGACGAAGTTTTGCGACCGCGCCATTTCCAAAAATATTTAATTGCGCTGGAAACGTGAATCCAGAAAGTTTTTTTGCCGAGCTGAGATAAAAATGTGCCTTGGCTTAGTCGTTTGTGGTAGTGGGTACAGATTGCATCCGGGTAATAAACCACTTTAAAACCTTTGTCGTGTACACGGAGGCACAGGTCAAAATCTTCCATAAATAAAAAGTAGCGTTCATCAAAGCCCTTGATGTCTCTGTAAAGTGTCGTAGGCATTACAAAACAAGCCCCTGTGAGCAGTTCCACCTCTTGAACGGTGTTGTGGTCGAAATCTTGCATTAAATACTTATCAAGGCGTTTTTTTAAGGCAGGGATCAGTTTTAGAGGAGTTCTTTTGATAATTAGGTCCAAAAATCCTCGGTGTCTTCGGCAAGAATCCTGAATTTGCCCGTTGTAGTACATCAATTTTGGTCCAAGTAGACCAATTTCTTTGTGCGATTCCATGTAGTCGATCATTTTTTGAAAAGAATCTTCTTGAACAAAAACATCAGGATTACAAATCATCACATATTTGCCGTTTGCGTATTCCACTCCCAGATTATTGCCCTTTCCATAGCCAAGATTAACTCTTGATTGCACCAAAGTAAGGCGTCCATCTTTATGACATTGTCTCAAATAATCAACACTTTCATCATGAGAATTGTTATCTACAGCAATGATTTCAAATTCAAAATTACATTTACTCTTTTCCATAGCTTCTACACACATACGCGGAAAATACTTGTGATTATAATTCACAACTATTATAGAAAGCATAATTTCTTTGCCGGATTCGTTTTTATGATTCATTTTTTTCTTGGTTAGCTTTTTCTTGCTCAGACAACTTCAACATAAAATCTTTTCTACTATTTTCGTTGGGCTGGTACTTGTTATCTTTCAAAATTAATTCTGTTTTAGCGTAGGCATATTTATTATTTGGAATGTCTGTTGCCACCACAATCCCCGCACCAATAAAGCAATTATCGCCAATTTTCACTCCTGGCATAAAGCTCGTATTAATGCCTACTCTTACCTGATTACCAGTTACCAATCCAAATTTAGGTGATCCACAATCAACTTTTTCTCCCTTAATTTCAACTTGAATATTATTCTCGTCTAAGCGCAAATTACCAGTTATACAACCTGCGCCAAAGGAAACATTGTTTCCTAATATGCTATCGCCAATATAGTTTGAATGAGTCCACACATCGTCTCCCAAGATACTCCGAGCTATTTCGGTAGTGTAGCCGGCCACACATCTATCACCTAAGTTAGAATTTCGCACCAAAGCATTATTAGCAATAATGCAGTTTTTACCAATATATGCCGGCCCTTGTATAACCGCGTTATCCATAACTTTTGTACCATTTTCAATAATAACTTTGCCTTTAATTTTGGCAGAATCGGCAATTTCCGCGCTTTCATCAATAAAAGCCTCGGCTCTTTCCATCAACATTTCAAAAACCATTGGAATATGCCAAGGAAACTTAATCGCCTGCCATTTTCCTTCATATGGAATGGCTTGTACATGCGCACCTTGGCTAATATAAGCACTCAAAGCAACTTCGTATCTATCATCTTGGGTGCTCTTCACATCCTTTAAAACCTCAATAAACTTGAGTGGCTCACGATAATAATGAATTACCAAATTGATCATATCGCTAGGCTCTGTGCCAGGTTTTGGCTTTTCCACAACTTCTACAATTAAATTTTCGCTGTCGATTTTTAAATAACCACCCGGAAAATACTCTTCCACTTTTTTGCCAATCACCGCTCCCTCTAAAGAAAAATCTTTAATTGAAGCCTTTATTAACTCGTATGCTTGCGGCTCAACAATATCGTTTCCACTTACAATTAGCATCTCCTCTAAAGGCTCAAATAAATGTTCAATACTCATTACCGCGCCAGCCATGCCGTCTTCCAAGTTTTTCTGCTCCACAACTTCAATTTTTGTATTCATTTCTTTTGCCAAAGCAGATAATTTTTGCAAATTATGCGCGCCACCAACCAAAATAAAATCATCAAAGCCACTTTCAATCAGCATTTCTAGCTGGTGTTGAATTAAAGGCTTGCCTAAAAATTTGATAAAATTTTTATCTTCAATAGGGTTTAATCTAAAACTTTTCCCCGCTGCTAAAACAACAACTTTCATATTAAGTTAATAGCTCTGCTAATCGTTTTTCTTTAATTGCTTGTTTAATTTCCATGGCAATTCTTTCGCCATAACTTAAACTTTCACCATATAAATAACCAGAATAAGGAGTGAATTTAGTGCCAGGAGAGCCAGGAATTCGCATACTAACATCAAAAATCACAAACTCTTCTCGCCCCTCTTCGGCCACAACCGCACCCTGAAGCGCAAAAGGGCCAATCATGCCAGGCGCATTTTCTTTTTTCATAGTTGCAACAAAGCGTTCGCCAAGCTCTAAAGCCTTTTCTACAAGCGATTCTTTCATGGTTACGGCATAGTGACCGGTTTCAATAATTTTTGGCTCAACATACTCACGCACTAGCTCTTGCTCTTTGGCTGTTAGCCTCAAAAATCCATCCAAATTTGTTTGACGGCGCGTATCTGTACCCATTAATTCAACCTCGTCACTTAAAGGAGAATAGAAAAAATTCAAGTTTACATGCGCACCTACAATGTATTCTTCAATCACAGCTTTACTCAATGCTTCTGCGGTAATTTGCCCATTTGTAACTCGTTTATTACCTTCTTCAAAATACGAAGCTTCGCTATTAGCAAAGAAAAAAGCTCTCTCATAATTACGAGTAGCCTCATTCACTTTAACAATCACCAAACGGTCTATATCCGCAGGGGAAGCGTAAATTTTAGGCATTCTAATACCAGCTTTACCCAAAATGTAGTATTGATTGTTTTCTACATCGCGCTCTTCCAGCTTAACGCCTTTGCGCAAGCCAAAAATTGGTACCCTAAAGTCGTTTTCAATTTTTTCAAAATCACAGTAAACCCAAAAATAACGATTATGAATAAACACAGTATTTAAGTCTCTCAGCTCTTTTTGTACACTGTCTTTAACAATATCTTCAAATTTATCTACAATAATTACATTACCAACACAGCCTTTTTCATTCGCTCCTTCACCTCGGCGACGGTAATATTTTTCATAAGTTTTCTCTCTTCCTTTTTGACAAACAACCACAGTATCAAAACCTAGTTTTGTGGCTCCATGACAAATATCCAAAGCACTATGTCCACCCAAAACACCAATAGTTATTTTACTGCCATATTTGGCTGCCACATCTAGAATATCTTGCTGATTTAGCATCGAAAACGGATTAATATTTGAAATTACCTTTAGCCCAGAATCTTTTCCAGTTTATCTTGTTCAATCGCTTGTTTAATATCTCTAGCCATTCTTCGACCAGTACTCATTGGTTCATCGTATCTAAGCCAAGTGTATGGTGAGCCGTTAATATAAGGATTTGTTCCGGCTACAATACGAGCCGAAATTTCAAACACATAAAAATCAAGATTTTTGTCCACAATTGCTTCTAAACAAAATGGCCCATACAAGCCTTCGCCAGCTAGTTTGCGAGAAGCCTCTACCACATTCATACCCATTTCAAAAAGTCGAGGCAATAAAGATTCACGTACTACAATTGGAATATTACCGGTAATTGTGTAGCTGGTTTCAATGTCGGCTGCTAATTGATCGCGCGCTGCAATACGCCCAATAGAATCTGCATTAGACTCATAACGCTTATCAAAACTCATAATTTCTAGTTCACCAGTAAGGCGAGAATAAAAGAAATGAGTGTATAAAGGCACACCTACAATATATTCTTGAATCACATAGTCTTTATCGTCGGGATATCGTTTGATTTTTTCGTAAAATTCTTCAGGGGTTTTAGCAATAAAATAGCCCTTTCCTCCTTGTGCACCGTGAAATTTAACAATCACTGCACGATCGATATCTTCGGGGTTAGTGAAAATATTAGGAAGCCTTAAACCAGCATCCAAAAGCCATTCGCGCTCTTTTGTTCGATCTGATTCCCATTCCAAAATACCCTTTGTACCATAGTGCATCAGTTTAATTTCCTTTACTCTTTCAAAACCCAAATTACTCACAAAAGAGCCATGGGGAATAATAATAGTCTTCTTTTTGGTGTCGTTTAACAGGTCTTTTTCAATACGAAAATATTCCTCAAAAGAACCAATTTCTATAATTTCATCCGCTACACCATAAGACTTATATGGGTAAGAACTGTCTTTGTGACAAATACACAAAGTTTTGAAACCTTCGTCTTTGGCTCCCTTTAAAATTTGCAAGGCAGAGTGACTGCCAAGAGTTGCTATACGATAATCAGATATTTGAGCCATAATAATTTAAAAAACTTTGAGCTATTGTAAAATCAGAATACTAATTTGTCCAGGCTGAATTAAATAAGGATATAAATCCCTAATATAGCCAAATACACACTAAACCATGCTAGAGAGTGCGATTTAAGGAATTTCATTAATAGGTAAATAGAAGCATAACCACTCACAAAAGACACTAATATTCCAACAGCATACACGCTCCAATCCAAGTGAATAATGCCTTCACCGCCCTTTAAAACCTTTAAAGTGGTTAAAATACCTGCACCCAAAAGCGCCGGAATTGCTAACAAAAAAGCGAAATGTGCTGATTCTTTGCGGGTTAAACCAGTTGCCAAGCCTGCACCAATGGTGGACCCAGACCTCGAAATTCCGGGAATGATTGCTATAGCCTGAAAAAGCCCGATTAATAAACTACTCCAGTAACTTAATTTTTTAGTCTTTTTGTTCTTGAAAAAGTACTCTACAAAAACAAAAAATACAGCAGTATACAAAAAGGCATAAGCAATGTTGTGTCCGTCTCTAAAAAACTCATCAATTTGGTCGGCAAATAGTAAACCCACTACCACAGCCGGCAAAGTGCCGATTATTAAAAACAAAACAAACTGCACAGGTCCCGCTCCAAATAAATTCGCATCAGTTTTTTTACCGCGGCAAAGTTGCCAAAAACCTCGGCTTAGCTTCATCAAATCATTTTTAAAATAAAGCAAAATCGACAATAAGGTGCCAACATGCACAGCCACATCAAAGGATTTTAAATTTTCTAAAGGCAATTTCAACAAACCTTCAAAAACAACCAAATGTCCCGAAGAGGAAATTGGCAAAAATTCAGTAATTCCTTGGATAATTCCTAAAATTATAGCGTCTAAAATTGTCATATGTAAAATGAGTTTTCTTTAATATAAACGCAGTGTTAACGCACTACAAAGTTTTACCTCATATGTAATTGATTAAAATGTAAAAAAATGGTATAATTGGGAGATTTATAAAGTCAAAAACTAAAATAAATAACCATCATAAGTATGGAAAACGAAAACAACACGCTCCCAATTGAGCCACAGGGAGACAACGGCGCGCCTAATAACACGCCCGAACTACAACCTAAAAGTGGTTTCAACAAGAAAAAAATAGCAGGTGCACTTTTGGTGCTCGTGCTTATTGCTGTTGTTGGCTACTTTGGCAAAAACGCCTTTTTTAAGGGTAGTTTTATAGATTTAAAGGGAGATGAGTTTTCGCACGATCCAGGCACAAAAGAAGAATTTTTTGATAGCAGAAGAGTAACTGATGTTACACAAGTTTTTATTGCAGATGCAGACAAAACGACTAGCCCTTTTGGCGATCAATTAGTTTTAAACAGTATGAAAGCAATTGATACTAGCTACTTCAAAGGAGCTTTTTCTCAGTTAGTAGATGACTCTTTTTTAAGAGATAGCGATGGAGACAAAGTGGCTATAGATAATAAATTAAATGAGATATATGCGAGATTATGGGACGGTTTGCCAGTTGATTTGATTGTTGCAAACTTTGATGAGCAATATCCATTATTCGTTACAAAATCTAATACAGGAAAGTTAAAGAATTTTTTTAAGGATCTTGTGGACGTGAACGGACAAGGAACTGTGACATTCATTACAAATGAAAAGAAAACTACAGGAGGCGGAACACCTTCAACTCCATTAGTGGATACTGCCACTATGGAAAGAACACTACAAATTTTAAACAAAGATCGTGAGAATTTATTAGATGAATCTGTTAGGGATGCAATTTTTGTTTACACAGCGAGCCCTAATAACACAGCTCTAACTATCGATTGGTCTGCAACAAGTTTAAAAGCAGGCGATAACATTTTAATTGAGGTAAAAAACAGTTCTAATAAATTGAGTACAGCTTACTCAGTGGCTTATCCAGTTGCTAGTACGCAGTCTAGTACATACACAAATGCAAATTTGCTATCGATGATGGAAGAGTTACAAGTTAAAACTACTGAAAAATTAACTTTTGTTATCAGTTATTACCAAGGTGAAAGCAAAGTGTTAAGTGAAACTCTAAATTTTGAGCTTTCAGTTGTAACAAAAGATGAAGTTGCGCCAGAGCCAGTTGCAGGTAGCTATATTGATGTAGCTACGATGCGAAACACTATAAAGTTATTGGATAGAACAAATAGTACTATTGCTAGTGAAATGACATTAGATAGCACTAAGCTAGACGATGTAGCAATGACTGTTAATTGGGACAAAACATTACCAGCCACTTACAGCGTAGAAATTAAAACTGCTGGCAATGTGGATTTAACAAATGCAGAAACTGCTACATATCCACTTAGTTCATTAACTAAGGTATACAAAAACGCAGATATTATTGATTCAATGAAAAGATTGAATGTAGCGAGTAAAGAAAAACTTTACTTTGCTATTAGCTACTACGACGGCGAAAAGAAGGTAAGTGACACATTGATTTTTAACATCAAATGGGAGCTTGTAGTGCCAGTAAGCCATAGCCCAAGTTATTACGATTTGGCTCAAATGGAAACTTTAATTAAGGTTACAAATGGAGAAAATAAAAATCTAATTAACGCTCTTCCAGAAGACAGGGTAGTTGAACTTGACGCAAATGATTCAGCAGGTAGAGGAATAAACGTAAACTGGTCTGCGTTGCAGTTACCAGAGAACACAGCTGTTTATATTAGAGCTTGGAACAAAGATGCCGCAGTATCAACTAAAATTAAACCATTTTCTGCAAAAGGCAGCACATTCAAACTGTACAGTAGTGCGGAAGTGCTTGATGTGGCAACAGAGCTTGGAGTAAAAAGTGGTGAAACACTTTACTTCGATTTAGTTTTCTTTGGAGGTAAGGACAAACTAACAGATACACTAAAATTTGATTTTAAGATTAATATTACAGCCTTGAATAAGGCTGAGGAAACCCAAGTAGAATTGAAAGAGCCAGCAGGGCTAGCTATTACAGCAGAGGCTATGAAAAGTGCGGTACAAATTTTTGATGGAATAGGTACAAATTTATCACAAGTAAGTACTCCTACAATCGTTTTGGATGAAAATAAATTAACTGAAACACCTCTGCGAATTCAATGGGATTCAAGCTTAGATGCAGATGAAGTTGTGATAGGCATTACAAATGCAGATGACATGAATATGGTTATTGAATCAAAAAATACTATTAATCAGCCTGGAAAAAGGTTTAAAACTGAGGAGCTACTAAAGTTAGCCCAAGCACCCAACTCTCTTAAGAATATAGAAATTACAGTGATATATTTAAAAGCTGGAGTTCCTGTAAGTAGTGCTTTGCTATTGAATGTGGCTATAGAGGCGGGCGGAGTGGTAAGCACTTTGTCTGAAGAGTCTGTAGTAGCACCACTTAAAATTGCTACTCCAAGGAGCTCAACAACTAGCTTAACGGGCATAGATATGCCAGTTAGTGACGGTTCCAATATTCAAAAGGTTGGGGGAAAACTACCATCATCAATAGAAAACTTAAACATAGTAATTCCACAAACAACAGATGAAGTTACCGGAACCCCAGAAGAGGTTGTGGCAACAGAAGAAGTTGTGGCAACAGAAGAAGTTGTGGCAACAGAAGAAGTTGTGGCAACAGAAGAAGTTGTGGCAACAGAAGAGGTTGTTGTGGAAGCCGATAGACCTACAATAATTATCCGAGCATATTGTGTTGGTTCAGAAGAGGAAACAAAAATGTGTTTTGTTCAATACAATGACTACCTATTAGTAGGAAAATCAGCTTTATTGGAAACAGCAATTAAATTTGCTAACCAAAACAAAGGAGCTTCTACTAATAATCTCTTAAGTCGAGCAGGATACACAATTCTAAATGCCACAGGATTTAGTCACATGTCTGAAGTGGCAGATACTAAGGTGATAAGTTATTTA
>JBGAUX010000003.1:0-54017 GCA_044228405.1 Candidatus Altimarinota bacterium
AAAGTGGTTCTATGCCTGTTTGGTTAGGCGCCCCAATTATGACAATTTTCGGCATTCTTTTCTTTACTTTAATTTATTCATACAGAAAATCACTAAAGGCAAAACTTATTGATAATGAAGATTTAATTTTGCAAGAAAGAGCTGATCGCAATAAAATTATTGCAAAAATTCATCATCATTATTTGGCTGATGCTTCTGAAAAAACCTTTAGTCAAAAGTTGCTAAATGGCGTACTTAATTTAGATGGCGTACTTGCCAGATATGCAAAAATTTTGCGTGGACTTTTGGTGAGCAAGTTTAAAACTGCCATGGTTTTAGTTGCAGTAACAGTTTTATTTTTGAGTTCATTAATTTTCCCGGCAACTGGTATTTTAAAATCAGAGTTTCTTGCGCCTGCAGATGCTGAATATATGTATATAAATATTGAGGCTCCACAAGGTTTGATAACGGAAAAAACTGAGCAAGTTGCTGACCAAATACTGCCGATTTTGCTTAACGAAGAAGCAATTCAAAGTTTTACTTATGTGGTTGGTGCGGCAGGTGTGGATCTTGATGACACTGGTGGAGGAGGTGGTGCAACTAGTGGGGGACAAACAAATAGAGCGCAATTTGCTGTGAATTTTTACCCGCTTAAAGAAAGGCCTGTTAGTAAGGCTAGTGGCGAAGTAGAAAAGTCTTATGTGTTTGCGCAAAGGTTAAGGCAATTATTGGCGCCAATTCAAGGAGCTAAAATTGAAGTTGTAGAATTGGCAGGTGGTCCGCCATCGGGGAGTGATTTTGAAGCTCGTATTGTTGGCGACAGTATTGATCAAATTGAAAAAATTGGTGAAGACTTTAAAGGTATTTTGGCAACTATTCCTGGTGCAATTAATATAAAAACTTCAATTAGATTATCGCCAGGTGAATTTACTGTGAAGCTAGATCAAAATGAAATGCGCTTAAAAAACATTAGTGCTGGCCAAATTGCTTCAACATTGCGATCTGCTTTAACTGGCAGTGAGTTAACAAAAATCTTCCGTGAAGGGGATGACTTAGATATTATTGTGAGCGTTGATGATTCTCAAACTCAGTCTTTAAATGCATTAAAATCTTTGCTTTTAACAAACCCACAGGGGCAAAACTTTTTGTTGTCTGAGGTGGCAGATGTTAGCTTGGGTCGCTCATTAACTTCTATTAGCAGAATTGATCAAAAGCGGGCGATAGTTGTTTCTGCCTCGGTAGAAAAACCATACTTGCCGGCCGAACTCTTGGCGGAATTTCAGAAAAAAGTTGAAAGTTACAACATGCCAGATGGCTATAGTGTTATTTATGGAGGTCAAAATGATACCAATACTGAATCTATTTTATCAATTTTAAGAGCGATGATTGTGGCTATGGTGCTGATTATTGGCACATTGGTTGTGCAGTTCAACTCATTTAGAAAGTCGGTTTTGGTACTTGCAAGTATTCCATTAGCCTTAACTGGAGTGTTTTGGGGATTAACTGTTTTTGGCTTTACGCTTTCGTTTCCTAGTTTGATTGGTATTTTGGCACTATTTGGTATTGTGGTAAAAAATGCAATTATTTTGGTTGATAAGATTAACTTAAATTTGAATGTAGGAATAGGATTCGTTGATTCTATTATTGATGCATCTAGTTCTCGTTTGGAGGCGATTTTCTTAACTTCAATTTCAACGATTATTGGTATGTTGCCATTAACTCTAACTAGTGAAACTTGGCAAGGTTTAGGCCTGGCACTTATTTTTGGCTTAATATCATCAACATTTTTAACATTATTTGTAATACCAATACTTTATAATTTATTCATCAAGGGCAGTCATAAAAAAGAGTTAAGACTGCGAGAACTGAAAGCCTTGATTTTTGTAAAATAAAGGTATTGAATGTTGTCACTTTAATTTCACCGTCACTATATGTATCAGCATTCCGTTCTACATGTGGCACTAGCAATTATGATCTTGTTGTTTGTTGCAACAATGGTCGCATTTTCAGTGCGCAAAACAAAAATACCTTATACAGTTGTTTTAGTTTTAGCGGGTGCTCTGGTAGCTTTTGTGGCTGAACATGTGCCAGCTATTAGTTTTTTGAATGAATTTAGAATTTCGCCCGAAGCTGTGTTTTACATTTTCCTGCCTACTTTAATTTTTGAGTCGGCCTTTCATATGAGGTTTCGGCATTTTGCGCAAAATAAAGTGAGTATTGTAACGCTTTCTACTCTTGGTTTAATGCTTTCGGCTGCGATTGTTGCCTTTTTGATGAACTATTTCCTACATATTCCATACATATATTGTTTGTTGTTTGGAGTTTTAATTTCGGCTACTGATCCAATTTCAGTTTTATCTCTATTTAAAAGATTAGGCGTTTCGAAAAGATTATCTACCATTGTGGAAGGGGAAAGTCTTTTTAACGATGGCACGGCTTTAGTGTTTTTTGGTTTAGTTTTAGAATTCGCCTTAAGAGATAATTTAGTGATTGATAGGTTAGCTATTTTTAATACTGTGGGAAGTTTTTCTTACATTGTGTTAATGGGTATTTTTGTTGGAATTTTGATGGGTGTGGTGTTTTCCAAATTGCTTGATTATGTGCATAATTCAAAAGAAATCGAAATTTCACTTACCTTAATTGTTGCTCATTTCACTTTCATTTTAGCTGAATATTTTTTAGGGGCATCAGGCATTTTGGCTACTGTGGCAGCAGGAATTATTATGGGCAACTACGGCTATTATAAAATTTCTTACGAAGTGCGAGAAATTATGACCCAGTTTTGGGATTATGCTGCTTTTGTAGCTAATTCATTATTATTTTTGATGGTGGGTTCACTAATTTTTTCACTAAAGGCAGATATAATGTCTTATTTGTGGCCAACATTAGCTGTAATAGGTTTTGTGGTTTTGGCCAGACTGGCTATGGTTTACAGTTTGGTTCCTATGGTGAATATTTTTTCGAAAGAAAAAATACCACTAAGATGGATGCATATAATCAACTGGAGTGGTTTAAGAGGGGCGCTGGTGATAGCCTTGGTTTTAACCTTGCCAGAGGGGTTCCCATATTTTAGAGAAATGTTGGTTTTTAGTGTTGGGGTAATCTTTTTTACGATAGTGTTTTACGGCTTAACTATAGGGCCTTTGTTGGGATGGCTTGGGTTTAGAGGCTTAACTGCGCGTGAAAATTTTGAACATGATGAGAATCAATTATTGATAAGCAAAAAGGTGGATATGAAGTTAAAGGAAATGGTTAAAAAGGGCTTTATTTCTAACTCTATATATAATGTTGTTGGTGGTGAATATAGAAAAATTTATGAAGATAGTGAGACACATATTCATGAACTTTTGGAGAATAGTAAGAAACTAGATAGCAAAAAAATTGAATCAGTTTTACATCGTCATCTTTTGGGGATTGAAAAACATGTGTTTGCTAAGTTGTATTACAATCGTGAAATTACTCAGGATTTGTTGAATTTGCTTTTGAACAATTTGCAACAACAACGAGACGACTTAAATGCTGATGTGCGAATTAAAATCCGCTTGTTATTGCCTTTAGACCCAGATGGAAAAATATTTTGCTGGTTGGAGAAATTGGGCTTAGGCAGATTTAAAAAGAAAATGGTGAATAGAGAGTTGGCTTTGCGTTACGAAATGTACAGAGCTCGTTTAATAGCTACCAATGAGGTTTTACACAGGCTGGAAGAAATCAATAAAACTAATGCTTTTGTTGATAAAAAAATAGTTAAAAAGTTTGAAGAGAGATACTTGTTGTGGCGTCAAAAAGCTGAAGATAAATTGCAAAAACTAGCAAAATTGCACCCAAAAGTCTGTTATCGTGTGGAGTGCTTTTTGGCTCGCCAAGCTGCTTTTCATGTTGAGGCAAAGATCATTAAAGATATGAAAGAGGTGGGTATGACAAGTTCTAAGGTATATAATGAATTGTATACAAGTTTGGATAAAAGAAGATCTTGCGAGAAGATCTAGCTCTTTACTAAGCGAAAACACCCACTATTGACAAAATCAGTGCTTTGTTGTAAAGTGTTGTCTTTTAAGATTTCACATTGTCTACAAAGTCTCAAATTTTGCACCAATATAAGGTTATAAGCCGTGAAAATGCTTTACTAGCATTATTTATGGAAAAAGGCCCAAAGTTTTTATGTAATTACTTAGGTTTAGAATCTACTCAATGCGAAGAATGGGAAGTGATTTTTGATTATTTGGTAATAGAGAGAAATGCTTTATTTGCTCTTAGTAAGCGATATTATGAGCACTTCTTGTCTTTGTACGAAAACAATGGCCCAAAGGCTCTAAGGGCTATTTTAGGGGTTAAAACACGCAAATATGATGCCATTTGGCAACCTATTCATGATTTATTTGGAATTGCTGAAGAGGGCATACTAAAATATGTGCACAATAGTCGTTTTAGTTTATCTCGGGAAATTGAAATTTATGGCTCAGATAGAGTACGAGAAAATTTAGAAATCGATCATCAACGATACTCTCAAACTTGGGAACAGGTTTTAGATATATTGCTAAATCATCACACAGAGCAATACCTATCCAATACAAATACCGATCGCTTAATGGGAGTCTTTGTGGCGCAAATGAATTTGCGAAGGGCTCACTCTGGTCTTTATTCCAAATCTGGAACGATCATTAAATAATCATTACGAGTTTCGCCATTGGTATGTTTATAAACCACATGGTAGTACTCATTTCTAGCTTCGCCTCGCGAGTATTTTCGGTTAATAATCGGTACAATGTCACTTTCCTTGCCTAAACGCTCTTCTTGCATATAATTGTCCGAGTCTTCGCGTTCGCCACCTTCTTCAGCTTCATATTCCTTTTGAGTAATAACGGCTAGGGGAGTGCTACTTTTCCTGTCAAACACATCTCTTAAAATTGTCTGAGCTTCATCAAAATTAGAAGTGCTAAAGAACAATTCATTTTCATTTTCGTTTTCGTTTGGCATATTCAAAATTATATAACTTTAGTTTAGCACATACGCTTAAAGAGCTTCAAATATTTCTGGATTTGGCTCTCCTTCAACCTCTAACACTGCCCATGCACCTTTATTCATTCTGGCTAATGCGTGATCTACCAACAAATATTTGCCAGGAACATCGAGTTTAAATTCTACAATAGTTGCCCCACCGGGAAGCACTGCCGTAGTTTGAACATTCTTAAGTGGCTCTGTGCCCATTGATGCTTCTGGGTATACTTTGTCAAATATTTCACCAATTATATGAAAAGATGAAATTAAATTAACGCCACCGTTGCCAACATAAATACGAATAGTTTCTCCTACTTTGGCCTTCATTCTTGGTGCGCTTTCTACTTTGCCATTCATTGTTATATAGGTTGGAATGCCGTCTAATAGGGCATTGGAATCGAAGGGTACTAAGCCGGTTTTGCCTAGCCCACCACTTGTGTATAACTCGCCTTGAACAATATAAAACTCCTTATCCACTGCAGGAAGGCCTTCTTTTGGTTCAACTAAAATCAATCCATATTGCCCGTGAGAATTATGAGTACTTACATTGGCAGTTGCACAGTGATAAATGTATAGGCCAGGATTTAGCGCTTTCCATTTGAAAGATTTAGTTTCACCTGGTTGCACTTTAGTTACTTCACCGCCTCCGCCAGGGCCTGTTACAGCATGCAAATCAATATTGTGTGGGTGTAAGCTGCTTTCATCATTTTTAAGGGAAACTGTTACTGTGTCACCTTCTTTTACACGAAACATGGGTCCTGGAGCTTGCCCGTTGTATGTCCAATAATTAAAGTAAATTCCGCTATTATCAACTACTTCGCCAATTACTTCTTTGGCAGTGATGTTGATTTCTACATCTGCAGAAGCGTCGCGGGTAATGGGTGCTGGCACTGCATTTGGATCTGCACCTATATCTGCCACTTTTTCGAATTTGTTAAAGTTAGAAAAAAAGTTGAAGGCACTGTGAATTGGCAGGGATGCTGGCATTCCACCTGGAGCATGTGAATGCATAGTTGGTGGCATTGCAAAATGAACAGGTAGAGGACTTGTAGCTATAAAGTTTAAGGTTAGCCCTACAATCAAGCTTATTGAAGCTATAATCAACGACCTTTTATGCTTTTTAGTGTTTTTTCCTTTCTTAATGAAAAATTGGTAAATAAAAATTGCCAAAGCAAAAATCCCAAGAGCCCAAGCAAGAAACTGAAGAACAAAAGGTAGAAGCATGTTGATTTGGTGAAGGTTTTGTTTGGTGCACCCGATAGGATTCGAACCTATAACCCTCGGTTCCGAAGACCGATGCTCTATCCAATTGAGCCACGGGTGCATAATGTGTACTGTATATTTTTAGCGGAAGTTGACCTTTTACACAAATCCATTATTACTCACACAAAAGTGAAAGAGTCCGAGGTTGTGTGTGAGTTTTGAATCCTAAATTGAGCTAAGATTCAAAATCACATACACCTCGGACTCTTTTTATTTACCCTTTACGCTTTTGCCATGCTACTAATACCAAGCTGGCAATGAAAATTGATGAATAAGTTCCTACTGTAATACCTGCAAATAGAGCCAAAATGAAGTAGAAGATTGAAGCGCTTCCAAAAATCAATAGGGCTGCCAAGGTAATTAAAGTTGATAATGATGTGTTGATAGATCTCGCCATAGTTTGAGTTAACGCTTTGTTTACTGTTTCTGTAAGCGTTTCTCCACTAGCTTGGAATTTTAGATTTTCACGAATTCTATCAAATACTACAATTGTATCGTGAATTGAGAAACCTAATACTGTTAGTAGGGCAGTGATAAATAAAGCATCTACCTCCACATCTAAAGTCGCACCTAAAATACTAAATAAGCCGATCACTATCACCAAATCGTGAACTAAAGCGATGAAGGCTGCACCACCAAAGCTCCATGGATTCATACTCTTTGGTACTTTGCGGAATGCAAAAGCGATGTAAATAATAATCATTATTAGAGCAAGAACAATTGCTACAAGCGCTTTTTGCTTTAAAGTTTTGCCAACTACCGGGCCCACTGTTGTAAATCTTGGCTCTTCAAATTTGCCAAGTTTGCTTTCCAGCTCAACTTTAATGGCGTCATGTTGTTCGTTTGTGAGGTAAAGTGCTTTGATAACAAAACGGTTACTTTCACCGGCACTTACAACACTGGCGGTTTTTAAATTTATTTTACCTTCACCTGCATTTTCCGCATCCGCTTTTGCATTAATGATTTCGTCCACTTCATGCAACGAAGTGGTTAATTGTTCTTTGCTTACTTCTTGTTCAAATTTAACTTCCATTAATGTTCCACTTTGAAAGTCGATACCAAATTTCAAACCAAAGAATGCTAATGAAGCAATTGAAATAGCGATGAAAACACCAGATATTCCAAACCACACTTTGCTTTTTTCAACTATTTTTAGTGGTTCTTTTTGTTTAGCTACGCCAAATAATGCTTTATTTGCACCTAGCTTGCTCTTGCCCACCATTACAAGGAAAGTTTTTGTTAATGTAATAGCAGAGAACATTGAAATTAAAATACCTGCAGCCAAGTTGATGGCAAAACCACGAATGATTGAGCTACCAAAATAAGCCAAAATTGCACAAGTAATTAATGAAGAGAAGTTTGAATCTCTAATTGAACTCCAAGCTCTTTCAAAACCATGTTCAATTGATGATTTAATGTCGTGTCCATCGCGTAATTCTTCCTTCATACGTTCGAAAATCAAAATGTTGGCATCTACTGCTACGCCAATTGAAAGTATCACACCAGCCACACCAGCTAGTGTTAAAACGATTGGCGTTTTAAGTAAGAAACTAAAGAAGAAGAATCCAAATGTACCGATAATAAATGAAATGAATTTTTCTGCACCCGAGTCTTTAGATTTGAGAATTGTATTTATGATAAATCCAAAAATAAGAATTGAAATTGTTACAGCAACGCCTGCGTTCATTTCGCCTTTAATTAAGAAAAGCAAAATAATTGAGTAGATAAATAGTGCGAATACGGCCAGTAAACCTGGTAAACGGTATTGAACAATCATCCATAATGCCAATACTAATAAACCAATTAAACCAGCTGTTACACTTTGGTTAAGCGCTGTTTCTCCTAAAGTTGCACCAATAGTGTATTGACCTGTTAAGATAATTGGAGCGGGGATTGCACCTGTATTTAAATCACGGGCTAAATCTTTTGCTTCTTGGTAGGTTCCCACATTGGTAATTTGAGCTTGTCCGCCGGCAATTTTTGCCTGAACTGTAGGGGCAGAAATATACTCGCCTCCTACAAAAATTGCCAATCTTTTGTTTCCTGGAGCCAATTTACCAGTTAGTTCTTCAAATAATTTTGCCCCTTCATCGTTAAATCTAATACTAACTTGAGGTTGTCCAAATTGATTAATTTCAACATCTGCGTGTACAAAGTGCTCACCTGTAATACCACTTGCTTGCCATGGATCTGGTGACAATGAAAAATTGATTTCAGCCACTTTAACCTCTGTTACGCTTATATCTCTTTTTACCTCATCAGCTTTAATTACATGAAAACCGTAATTTGATTTTATAACTTCAGAAACATCACCAGCTTTTTCTAGCTTTAAAACTTCGTCTCTAAAAGCATCACCAAAGGGCGTTGGTGTATCTGCATTAATAGAAATAGGTAATTTACCACCTTTATCTAATGTACTACCATCGTCAGTGTTGGCTTGTGCTAGCTCTGCAAAATTTCCTCCAGCAAGAATTTGATTTCTTAGTTCTTCGGCTTTTGCCTTTGCTTCTTCTTCAGATTTTGTTGCTGTGTCTGCTCCTTGTGCACCTTGGTAAGCAATCAAAATATGGCTTACATTAGATTCTCTGTCATACTTTTTATCAGATTTTTTATCTAAAAGTTTAAGTGCTGTAATAGTAGGATTTTGTACTAACTGTCCAGTTTCATCTACAGAATAGGCACCATCATTATTAACAAGAGTTTTTACTACATCACCAGGATTTAAGTTGGCAACTGCTTTTTCGGCATCTGTGCCTAATTTGCCAATGTCTTTAAATTCTGTGTCTTCTGAGTATTTAATTTTACTAGGATTGCCTTGAGCAGCTTCTTGACCCACTATTGCAAAATCTGCTCCTTGTAGAATTTTGTCTAAAACACCTTGCGCTTCAGCTCTACTTTTGGCTTCTTCTTGCGGATCAACTTGTTCTTTTGGCTCTTTAAATTCTAATTGAATAGTTTTTCCAACCGTTGCTTTTGCGAGTTCCAAATCTTTAATTCCCGCTAATTCAACTACTATATGTTCTTCATCACCAACTGAAGATCTATAAATATTTGGCTCAGAAACACCTAATCCATTTACACGTTTGTTTATAACCTCTAATACACCTTCAATAATACTTTCACGATCATCCTGAGGAACATTGTCTAAATTAACCTTATAGTCTAGTTGCGATCCACCTTGTAAATCCAGCCCCAAATGAACTTTGGCTTGGCTAATCCATTCTGGCGCATTTGGTAGTACTTTGGCTTGAATTGAATTTGGTAGGTCAAAAAACCCTAAAGCTAGAGCTGTAACTATAATTAATAGTAGTTTGATTGATAAAAACCTTTTCATAACAGTTTGGTTAAGATGAATGAGTGTTATTTTTTGATAATTGTTGATCGAGAGTTTCGTTATTTCCTTTGCCAGTACGGCCATAATCGTCGTCTAGTTTTACTACATCATCAAGGTCTGGTGTTGATACTTCAAAAATTGTGGCGTCTTCTATGGCTTCAACACGGTGAATTACACCTGGAAGCACATCAAATTTGTCACCTGGTTCTAAAATTATTTCTTCTAAGTTGTCTTTGTCTGTGCCAAAAGTTAGTTTTGCTTTACCAGATTGCAAATATTGAGATTCTTCTTTTTTTTCATGATATTGCAAAGAGTATCGATGCCCTTTTTTTATAAAGAGTATCTTACCAGCGTAGTGCGTATTGTGAGCAAACCAGATTTCGTAACCCCATGGTTTTTCTTTTCTGATAGCCTTTTTTGCCGTGTTTGACATGCAGTTTGAGAAAATGTTCCTCCGTACTATACTAAATATTAGCCATTTGTAAAAATTTGTGGCTTGTACTCATTCATAAATTGAGTTCCTTTATTCTTTTACTGTGCTTTTTATCACTTATTAAAAGCCCATCTTTTGTATCTACAATAATCAGATTTTCCAGTCCTATACAGGCTATTTTCTTGGTGTCTGCATAAATTAGCGAGCCTTTACAATCCAACACACTCACATCGCCTCTAATTACATTATTGTTTTCATCTGTGCTTAGCTCTTGCCAAATTGCTTCCCAATTACCAATATCCGACCACCCAAGTTCGGCAGGGATAATACGCACTTGTGCAGGATTCACTTTTTCTCTTCGTAATTTTCGGTGTTAAAATCGGCTATTATTTGGTTCAATTTGGCAAATGTGTCAGGCGCTAATTCTTTGTAGTAATTGAGCAAGACATTTGTTTTCCATATATAAATCCCTGTATTCCATAAATATTCATTTGATTTTACCAGCTCACAGGCAGTGGCAAAATCAGGTTTTTCAATGAATTTATCCAGCTCGTAAGCCTTGTGGCCTTGATACTCCAAAGCCGGCTGTTTAATTTTTACATAGCCATAATTTGTGTTTGGCTCGGTTGCGTTTACCTCAACAATGTTCAAAGTATTTTCCTTTTCTGCAATTTCGCAGGCCAATTTAATTTTTGTTTGAAATTCCTCCTTATTTTTAATTAGATGATCAGCGTAAATTACAATCATAATCTCTCCTGGATGCTTTTTTTCGATTATAGCAGCCGCTAAACCAATGCAAGAGGCCGTGTCACGCAGGGCTGGTTCAATAATAAAGTTTTCGTTGGGCACACTTGGACAAAGTGATTTTGCTATATCTTTGTGATCTGCATTGATTGCTAAATAAATGTCTTCTGGCGCCAAAAAATCAAGTCTATCAAAAGTTTCTTCCAACATTGTTTTGTTGGAAACGAGTTTTTGAAATTGTTTTGGAAGCTCCTTGCTCGAAAGTGGCCAAAGCCTTGTTCCTCCTCCTCCTGCTAAAATAACTGCTTTCATAAAATATTATTAAGCTTTAGATTGATCTTTTACTTTTTGTGCAGCTGCTTTAATTGCCTCTGTGTCGCCTAAATAAAAGTGTTTGATTGGTTTTAAATTTTCATCTAATTCGTACACGAGTGGTACGCCAGTTGGAATATTTAATTCAGTAATTTCAGATTCTGGCACATTATCTAAATGTTTTACTAAGGCTCTTATTGTGTTGCCGTGAGCAGATAAAAGTACTTTTTTATGCGCCTTAATACTTGGCACAATAGTTTCGTGCCAATACGGCAAAAACCGTTCAATAGTATCTTTTAATGATTCTGTGAGCGGCAAATCTGCTTCATTTAAATCTTTGTAGCGTTGATCAAATCCTGGATATCTGGAGTCAGTTTTTTCTAGTTCAGGCGGGGGAGTGTCAAAGCTCCTACGCCAAATATGAACCTGTTCTTCACCAAATTTTTCGGTTGTTTCACTTTTATTTAGGCCTTGTAAAGCGCCATAGTGTCTTTCGTTGATGCGCCAGGAATTAAATTGTGGAATCCACATTAAATCCATTTCTTCCAAAATATTCCACATGGTTTTAATGCACCTTTTCAAATATGAAGTGTAGGCAACATCAAAACTATAACCTGCATCTTTTAAGGTTTTACCGGCTTGAGTGGCTTCGATTAAACCTTTTTCTGTTAAATCAACATCTGTCCAACCTGTAAAACGGTTTTCTTTATTCCATGTGCTTTCGCCGTGTCGTACTATTACTAATGTATACATAAGAGTTTTTAAGCTTTTATCCGCTTCAGACTATCATTAATATAGTCCAAGATAAAGTTCAACAATTGCTTTTCCCCAAAATTGAGCAATAAATAGTCCTACTATTAAAAATGGGCCAAAGGCTATTTCCGAACTCATTTTTGCTTTTTTATTACTCAATAAAAATAAACTAACAATTGAACCAACTAAATAACTAATGACAATTGCGATTAACATTAATTGCCAGCCCAAAAACACACCCATAAAAAAGCCGAGTCTAATATCGCCTTCACCAATCCATTTGCCTTTGGATATTAAATATTGACCGCCAAAAAATCCTACTCCAATTAAACCACCAATCAGCATTGAGCCTAAAGTGGGTACACCACTTAAAATTGTACCTATTAGCGCTATAATTATTAATGGTACAGAAAAAAGATCAGGAATTTCTTGATATAAATAGTCGTATACAAAAACTAAAATAAGTATTGAATAAATTAGCATTTGATAAATTGCTGTCCAAAATATGCTGTACTCAATTGTGCTGTTTTGAATTAAGCCGTGAACAGAATTGCCGAGAAAGAAATTATTTTGCGTGAATATAAACGCAAAAACAGCGCCAGTAATAATTTCTAGGGCTACATACATTTTACTTATTTCTTTGGAGCAATGTGCACAACGACCCTTTAAAAGTATATAGCTTAAAACTGGAATTAAGTGTTGCCAGTGCAGTCTTTTTTTACATTTAGGGCATTGTGATCTGCCCATAATAATTCCTTTTTCATTGTGTCTGATTCGTGTTACAACAACGCTAATTAAGCTACCAACAGAGGCTCCAAATACAAAAAATAAAACTAAAAAGAAAAAATTTGTCATAAATTGGTGGTAATATTGGCTTGATAAGATTGTTGCTGAGCTTTGTTTAGTGCTTGATAGCGCACAGTTGCTAGTTGTGTGATGTTAGTGTCTTTTCTAATTTGTGCGGCTTTTTGATACAGCTTAATTGCAATGTCTGGTTGCTGTTTTTGCTCGTATAAGAGCCCCAAATTGTAGTAAGCAGCATCAATTTGATTATCTAATTTTATGGAGGCCAGCAGTTCTGATTTAGCTTCGCTATAGTTGTTGTTTGCCATTTGTGCCCAGCCTAAAAGGTTGTGTGCCATCGCATCATCTGGGTGCTTGGCAACCGCTATGCTAGCCAGCGCCAAAGCCTTTTGAGGTTCATTCGTTTTGTCTATGTACAGCCACACGGGTTTAATAAACAAATTAATGTTTTTATCGTACACGCTCACCAAATCCTCATAGGCTTTGGCGCCTTTATCGTATTCACCTTGTAAAACATATATTTCCGCCATTTTTTGGCGCACCAAAGTTTGTGGCTCGTAGCCATTGTTAATTGCTGCTTCCAAGTTTTTTAAAGCCTCTTCGTAATTTCCTTTGTAGTAATACGCTAAACCTAAAAAGAAGGTGTTTTCACCATCCTCTGGCGATAACTTTTTGCTTTCCTCAAGCGCATCAACTGCATCTTGATACTTCTCTTCTTTTAAATAGGCATACCCCAAAACTGTCCATGCATCTATGTAGTTACTTTTTTCTTTTAATACTTCATTTAAAATTGGAATCGCTATTTGTTGTTCATCAACTTCGGTTAAAGCCTTAGCTAATAATGTTTGTATATGAATAGTTAGGCCACCGTTATTTTTACTGAATTCTTCGTAGGCACTATTAAACTTACCAATTTTATTGCGAAGATCTTCATTAGGATTAAATGCCAAAGCCTGTATAAAGTCTTCTTTGCTTTTATCGTAATCTTTAAAGTAAGCGTATAAAATGCCCTGATAGTAGCGCAAATTGGCGTCTTCCTGATTTAGCGGCTCTAAGATTTTTTTAGCTTCTTCCATGTCGCGTTCGGCGATATAGCTTTTTGCCAAGCCAATTCTAGCTTCTAAATTGGTGGAATCAATTTCTAATGCAGAGTTAAAATTGCTACGTGCCTTACCATTATTTTTTAATTTCAAATGTACCTGACCAATTTTTAAAAATGGTTCAATACTAGAAGGTGAATCCTTATTTGCCTTGATGTATTCGTTTAGTGCTAGTTGATAGTAATTTCTGTCGAAATATTCATTTCCTTTTTCAATATAGGTTTCAAAACTTTTTTTCGTAGCAACCTTGGTTGGTGATTTTTCATCTACAATTTCAGCTGTTTTAGCTTCATTAAAAGGGTAGATTTTGTATGTCTTTAAGCCAATAATTGTTAGTCCAATAACAATTATTACTCCCAAAATGATATTAAGTTTTTTTAGATTCATTTAAATTGAAGATTTTTACTAATACTAAGATAAGCGTGACATAAAGCAATGGCCAAGGCATCGGCTGCATCATCCTGCTTGGGTTCATTTTCCATTGAAAAAATAATTTTAAGCATTTTTTGAATTTGCTTTTTATCTGCTTTACCATCACCGCAAATGGTAGATTTAATTTGTGATGGTGTGTATTTTTCGCTAGCTATTCCTTTTGAATAAAGCTTTTGCAAAATCACTCCTCGCGCATGCGCTACCGAAATGGCCGTTTTTACATTCTTGCTAAAAAATACTTCTTCTACGGCCGCACAATTTGGCTTCCACTTACTCACTAGTTCTTCTAAATCTTCCCAAATTTGCTGTAGCCGTTCTTCTAAAAGTAAATTGCTGGCTGTTTTAATGCATCCATAGTCAAGAATTCTAGCTTTGCCTTGTTCGTAATGAATAAAACCAAAACCTGTAGTTGCCGTTCCTGGATCAATACCTAAAACTATCATAAGAATTTTTTCTTATTATAGCAGAACTCGCTTAAGAGTACATTTTGTCTTTATTGAATTTTAATTGCGGAGATTAACTTTTCTTTTTTACTGGCATTGCAAACTATCACAATTTCATCGCCAGCTTTTATTAACTTTTCTTTTTTAAGTATGTTTTTGATTTCAGTTGTAAAGTTATTTCGATGAATATTCTCCAGATAAATGTCGTTTAAACCCCATACCAAAGCCAATTGATTACGAGTTTTTGTGTCCTCTGTAAAGGTGATAATTGGAATATACAAACGATGTTTAGATATATTTTGCGCCGTATAGCCGCTTAAACTCACCGCAACTATTAATTTTGCTTTGGTGTCTAAAGCCATTTTTGCACCATTTAAACAGGTTGCGTCTGAGGCTTGTAAATCTGCGCCGCTAATGTTATCACCACGCAAATCATCATGCTGTTTAATAAAATTCTCTACTTTGTTAGCTACTCTTGCCAAAGTTGCCACTGCTTCAACAGGATATTTTCCTACAGCCGTTTCGTTAGATAACATTAAGGCGTCTGTTCCATCAAAAACAGCATTCGCAGCATCGCTTACCTCGGCTCTAGTGGCGATGGCGTTATCAATCATCGACTGAAGCATTTGCGTAGCTACAATCACTGGTTTGCCATATTTTAGGCTTAAACGAATGATTTTCTTTTGCAAAATCGGCACAATTTCTTGTTCGGTTTCAATTCCCAAATCGCCACGGGCCACCATTACAGCATCTGTTGCTTTAATTATATCAATGATGTTTTTTATGGCTTCTGGCCTTTCAATTTTGGCAATAATCTTTGCATTTTTACCTTTTTTGGCAATTAACATGCGTAATTGTGTGATATCACTCACTTCGCGTACAAACGAAAGTGCCACATAGTCCACATTATGATTTAGGCCAAACTCCAAATCTGCTTTATCTTTAGCCGTTAAACAGGGGAGTGCCAGCTTACTGTGAGGCAAATTCACGCCTTTGTGCTTTTTTATTACGCCACCCACAATTACTTTACAATGAATGTTAAAACCGCTTATTTTGGCCACTTCTAGCTTAATTAAGCCATCTTCAATTAAAATAAAATGCCCTTTTGCTACATCTTTGTGCAATTTTGGGTATTGAATGGGAATAATTAGCTTTCCGCCGTTTTTTTCGCTAGATAAAACAATTAATTCACCTTTTGATACCTTTAAACCCTCTTCGGGCATGTTGCCGATTCTTATTTTTGGCAATTGGGGTGTTGAGTTTTTTGGCTACAGCTCTCGTGTTTTTGATCAGTTTTTTAAATTGATCGTAGCTCCCATGCGAAAAATTAAGCCTAACAACATTCATGCCGGCTTTAACCATTTTTTCAATTGTACCCGCATCTTCACAAGAGGGGCCAAGGGTACAAACTATTTTTGTATTTTTGTTTTGCTTTTGCATTACCTCTATTATAGCAATTTTGGCTTAATTCTGCCAGTAAATATTTGACAAATCTCTTAAAAATTATATAATAAAGCCTTTTGAGCAAAAACCGTTTAATATGAATACTTTAGGAAAAAAATTACTGGTGCTGCTAGCCGTCTTGCCTTGATTGGGGCATTGTTTTCACCAGTACAGGCTTGTGATGGTCGGTATCCAAGTCCCAATTGCGAGCCCACTGCTGATGCTGAAACTGTTTTGGGTATAGCCGAAAGCGCAGCTGATAATGCTAGAACAATATTAGCTAGGACTGAAAGTGTTTTGCTTGACCCAAATGCTGTTCGTTTTCCTGCTGATACTCCTATTTTAAATGAAGAGGGAGATGTTGTTAGTTCAGGTTTAGTTCCGGATTTAGCAATGGATGGGCCTATTGAAAGAACGAAAATTGTTGTTAGTGGTGCTAAAGCTGCTCAATGTGTTATAAGTGATAGATTGGAGCAGTGTGTACTTGCAAATGTAACAAATTTAAGTGATAAGGCGCTGGAACATCATGGACAAACTGCGGTAACGGTTCAAGATGGTATTTTAGATGTAAGTAATGATGGAGATAAATCAGCTTATGATGCTCGTATTAGTGCAACTCAAACTGCTTTTGAAGATTTTTCGGGTTTAAACGCTCATGGTTCTTGTTTTGCATATCAAGGCGCAGACAACTTGAGTATTTCAGATGCTGGCGAAGCTTGTGATGATGATCTTTTAAGACAAAATGGGAATACTCAATCTGTTCAATTGCCCTCCCAAGTTTGCAGCGGTTTGGTAGATCGCTTTTGGAATCAGATTTACAGTATCGTGAGATCCATGAATCAGTAGCTTTACTTCACTGTAACACTTTTTGCTAAATTCCTCGGCATGTCGGGGTTATTTTGGCGTAAAACGGCAAGTCTGTAAGCCAACATTTGAATCGGAATAATATTAACAATAGGGGAGGCCATGCCAACATCCGGCACTTTTAACCAGTAGTCAAAAATTTCACTGTTTTCCGGTGAAACACCAATAATATAGCCACCTCGAGCTTTAATTTCCATGGCGTTGGAAAGAATGTCTTTTTTGGCTTCGTCGTTGGCAACAATGGCAATACAAGGAGTGTTTTGGGTAATCAGGGCAATTGGTCCGTGTTTTAATTCACCGCCGGCAAAGCCCTCTGCGTGTATATAAGAAACCTCCTGAATTTTTATGGCTGCCTCTAAGGCAATTGGGTAGTTTTTGCCTTTACCAATAATGTACATGCTTTCTACATCTTTAATTTTTTCTGCTAGTACTTGAATGTAGTCCTCATATCGAGGGTTTAACATATCGTTTATTTGGCCTGAGGTATTAATTAAAACTTGTTTGCCTTCTTGCAATTTGTTGGCTGTTGCATAGGCAATTAAAGTTAAAATGGCTAACTGCGAAGTTGTGGCTTTGGTAGAAGCAACGGCTTTTTCGGGGCCTGCTTTAATTGGTACCACCACATCCGAAATTCTTGCCATAGTAGAACTCTCTACATTTACAATTGAAATGATTTTTGCACCTTTGGCTTTTGCAACTTCTATGGCTTCAATGGTGTCAGCAGTTTCTCCGCTTTGAGAAACACAAATTAGTAGTGAATCTTTTTTTAGAAAGTCTTGAAAGTATTGAAATTCAGATCCAAAGCAAACATTAACATGCCGTTTTGCTATATTAGCAAACAAATATTCTGCCACCATACAAACTTTTCCAGCTGTTCCGCAACCTACTAAAAAAGTACCGTATGCATTTTTTATGGCATCGGCAACTTGCATAATAACTTCTTCGTTTTGGTTAATTGCTTTATCCAAAGTCACTTTTTGCTCAGAAATTTCTTTAATCATAAAATGTGGATAGTCGCCTTTATTGGCATCTTCAATATCCCAATCAATCTCAATTATGCGTTTTTCAATTTTTTCGTCTGTATTTAAATCATAAAAATTACAAACTTTATTGGCTACCACAACCATTTGGTTGTCGTCCAAGTACATCACTTTTTTTGTGTATTTAATAAAAGCAGGAATATCAGAAGCGATAAAATATTCATTGGTGTCTTCGTTTACACCTACAATTAACGGCGAACCTCTGCGAGCGGCGATCAATTTTTCGTCTTTATTTGAAATTATTAAAAGTGCATAGCGACCCTCCAATTTGTGAATAGCCTTTTTGCTGGCTTCTTCAAAATCTAGTCCTTCTTGAATGTATTTGTTGATTAAATGAGGCACCACTTCGCTGTCCGTTTCAGAAACAAAAGTAATTCCTTCACTAATTAATTCGTTTTTAACTTCTAGGTAATTTTCAAAGATACCGTTATGTACAACGGTAATTTGACCATCAGTTGAGCTGTGGGGGTGCGCATTAAGTTGTGTCACTCCTCCATGAGTGGCCCAACGAGTGTGTGCCAAAGCGGTATAAGTGGCGTCGGTTTCGCCAATTGATGTTGAAGTTGTTGAAGGCGCTTCCTGCTCTTTTAATGTACTGCTATCAAAATCGCTAATTTTACCAACTTCTTTAATGGTTTTAATGCCTGCTGCTGTTTTGTAAGCTACGCCCCAAGAATCATAACCACGATATTCTAATTTTTTTAATCCCTCTACAACTAATGCTGCCGCGTGGGGATTAGACCCTTGATAACCGAAGATTCCGCACATATGTTTTTAAGTTAGTGTCTTAGTATTTATCAGATCAATTGCCTTTTGTAAATGTAACGCGTTGTACGGCTAATGTATTACAAAAGCTTAAAGTATTGTTATGTCTGAGAGCTTTTTAGGCATTTTTGTCATAACTTCAACCTTCTTTTCTCCGACAATTACCATGTCTTCTATACGCACGCCAAAATTTCCTGGTAGGTAAATGCCTGGTTCAACTGTAACAACTGTGTTTACAGGCAATTTGTCGCTACCTCCGGCTGCTAAATTTGGAGCTTCATGAATATCTAGGCCAATGCCGTGGCCGGTTGAATGCCCAAATTGTTCGCTGTAGCCAGCTTCTTTTATTACTCCACGAGCCAATTCGTCGCCTTGGCCACCGTGTAGTTTTGTGTGCAATTTTTTTATACAGTTTTCTTGTGCCTCCAAAACTTTACTATAAATTGCTTTTTGCTCGTTTGTGGCTTTTTTAGGCAAAAAAGTGCGTGTCATGTCCGAACAATAACCTGCGAATTTCATACCCATATCTATCAATACAACTTCGTTTCGTACTAATTTTTTATTCGTTGGTTCATGGTGAGGTGAAGCGCTATTTGCCGAGAATGCGACAATTGGATCAAAGGACATAGCCTCTGCACCTTGTTCTAGTCCTATAATTTGGATTTTTCGTCCAATTTCACTTTCTGTAACACCAACTTTTAATAGGGGAATAACCTTTTTTAGTGTTTGTTCGTTGATTCTTTGCGATCGAATAAGTTTTTTCATTTCTTCATCGGTTTTCACAATTCTTAAATTTTCTACGAGGTTAGTTTGGGCAATTAGTTTACTGTTTTTTGATATTTTTTTGAAAAATTCGAGTCGCTGAACTGTCATCTCTGTGCTTTCGAAAGCGATTTTTTCTAGTTTGTGTTTGCTTAATAATTTTTGCCAAGCTCCGGTAAAACCAAGAGGGTTTCTTAGCATTCGGGTAATATCTACTAGTTCAATTTCTTTTGGTAAAATGGCTTTAGCCTTTTGTATATAGCGAAAGTCGGTTAGTAAAAAAGCTTTGCTAGGCGTAATAAGCATCATGCCTGATGTACCATTAAAGTTGCTTAAAAACCGCACATTATTTGGTGTGGTAACTAAAAATGAGTTGAGACCTAGCGATTTAATTTCTTTTTGAAGAGTTTTTAATTTTTGCATTTAAATTAGTTTTATCAATCTATAAATATTTTTTTGTTAGCTTTTTGCCAATTTCCACACCTGGCTGATTAAAAGCATCCACTTCGTATAACTCGCCTAATAAAGCAACTTGCGCTTGTAGTGTGTAAATTAAATCTGCCAAAGTTTTTTCGTTTAACTGTTCAAGGCTAATGGTAATATTAGGTTTTTTCATTTGCGTAAAGGCTTCTGTGGTTGCCATTCTTTCTGCCTGTAAAATTTGATGCACTGTTTTGTTGGCAAGATAATCAAGGTGCCCGAGCATTTTATGTGCTGGCACTTTTAATTTGCTGGCTATTTCTTCAACCTCTACAAAAATATGTAATTTGTTATTTGGGCCTTCCATAAACAATTGCACTTGAGCATGCTGATCGGTTGGGCCAACAGCTTTAATTGGTGTAGGGCCGGTTTCCTCGTTTTTACCTATGCTTTCGGCCAATAATTGAATATACCATTCAGCTAATTTTTCTAATTTTTTTGAGTAAGGAAAAAAGACGCTAATATTTTTTTGATGTTTGGTGTCTAGTAAATATTGTGCAATTGCTAAATCTCGAGCAGGATTTTTTTTGCTGTTTCGCCAGTTTTTTTCGGCTTCTTTTGCTCCTTCTAAAAACTTTTCAATATTTAAACCCATCAGCGCCATTGGTAAAAGTCCCACTGCTGTTAAAACAGAAAATCGGCCTCCAATATTTTTTGGTACAGGAAACGAAGTGAATTTGAAATTGTCGCTTAGGTCGCGCAGTAAGCCCTTTTGAGGATCGGTAATTGTTACTATGTTTTCTGCGGGAAAGTTTTTTAAAACCGCAAATAGCACAGACATAGGTTCTATGGTGCTTCCAGACTTGCTTATTACTACTAGTAGTGTTTTTTTTGCTTCTAGAGTAGAAAAAATTTCATCAATATATTCGCTGTCCATGTGGTCGATAAAAAACATTTTTGGCAAATTGTTGCGCTGTTTTTTTTCTCGATTATTCCAGTTTGCAGGTAGCAATGCAGAAAAGAGTGCTTGCACGCCTAAAGATGAACCACCAATGCCAAGCACAATAATGTTTTCAAACTTGCCTTTGCTCTTTTTTGCGAAGCTATTAATTGAATTGAGTAGTTCGCTATCGTTTTGAATATCAAAAAAACCAAGCTCATGTTTTTTTCGTCTTTGTTCAAGTTTTTCAATGCCCTTATCCGCTTTTTTTTGCGCTTGCTCCCAATCTTTTTTGCTAATTCCTTCTTTTTTTATTTTTTCTTCTAAACAATTTTGAATTTGTATTTTTACCATGTGGTAGGTTTATATGCTTTGTAAAAAGTACTTAATAATGTCTTCAGTTTTATTTAGGTTTTTGGGTAAATCAGTTAGCACTTTTTTAATATGGTGTTTTTGGTAACCAAGGTTTTCAAGGGCGAAAAATATTTCGTCATTAATGCCTTGCTGTTTACGATCCAAGTTAAAATCAGCATTGCTAACATCAATTTTATCTTTAAGTTCCATAATTAACCGTTCGGCTATTTTTTTGCCTATACCTGGTGTTTGAGTAATAAAGGCAATATCCTTTTGTGCAATTGCGCCTTTTAATTTTTCAACTGACATACTCAAAAATTCAAGACCAGTTTTAGGGCCAATACCATTCACATTGATAATTTGTCGAAAGAAGTTTAATTCTTCCGCATTGGCAAAGCCGTACAGAGAAATTTCCGCCTCACGCATTTGTGTATGTATAAAAAGTTCGATGTTACTATTGTCGCTTAGACTTTCGAATAAACTGTTCTTAACAAAAATTTCATAACCTAAGTTATCCGCGGAAACTATAATCGATTTATCGAGTTTTTTTATGACTTTCCCTTTGATATAAGCGATCATATTTGATTGGTTAACCCTTCATTGGTTTAAAGTTCTTCAAAAATTTCTCTTTAAACTTTAAAAATGTTCCTTTACTAATTTGTTCTCTAATTTCACGCATCAAGTCTATCAAAAAGTGTAGATTGTGGATAGTCATTAATCTGTGACCCAAAATTTCTCCTTCGGCTAATAGATGCCGTATATAACTTTTACTAAAATTTTGGCAACTGTAGCATTGGCAGTTTTTTTGAAGAGGGGACTTGTCTGCGGTGTATTGAGCGTTGCGAATATTTTGGCGACCTAGTTCGTTCCAAAATGCTCCATGTCGAGACATTCTGGTTGGCAGTACGCAATCAAACATATCTATACCGCGGCTTACACATTCTAAAAGATCTTCCGGTGTGCCCACACCCATAAGGTAACGAGGCTTTTGTTCAGGTAAATGAGGGTGAATTGTGTCTATTGTGTGGTACATTTCTTGTTTGCTTTCACCAACACTCAGCCCACCAATGGCTATACCAGGCCAATCCATTGAACAAATAAATTGTGCAGACTCAATTCTTAGATCTTCGTGGGTTCCACCTTGAATTATGGGAAAAAGTGCCTGTGCTGGAGCGGTTGTTTTTTTACTTTCCAGTTTTTCATGCTCCTTGCGACACCTCAAAAGCCAATCGTGTGTTCTTTTCATCGCTTCAATTACATACTTTTTTTCTTTATCAACTGGGGCACATTCATCAAACGCCATAATAATATCTGCACCTAGCTTATGTTGAATTTCAATTGCCTTTTCTGGCGATAAAAAGTGCTTTGAACCATCGAGATGTGATCTAAATTCAACGCCCTTGTCGTTAATTTTAACTCCTAATTTACTTTTACCCATTGAGAAAACCTGAAAGCCACCTGAGTCGGTTAGGATTGGTTTTTGCCAATTCATCCACTTATGCAGACCACCCATTTTACTGATTAAGTCTTCACCTGGTCTTAGGTATAGGTGGTAAGTATTTGATAGAATAATGTCTGCGCCTAGTGCATTTAATTCCTCGGGTGCTAAGCTTTTTACAGTTGCTAAAGTGCCAACTGGCATAAATACAGGTGTATTAATTTCTCCATGAGGGGTAGTTAAAACTCCAGTGCGGGCTTTGCCTTCTTTTTTACCTATTTTAAATTCAAAACTATTTTTACTCATTTGCTTTTGTAGTTGATATTGTTTAGCTTAACCATTTTATTGAACATCCCATTGACGGGATTTGCTTTTCAACAACATCTTTGGTGTTTAAATATAAGTCGATTGCAGATCTTAAATCTTGCTCTGTTACTTGTGATTCGTCCTTCCAGTTGTCGTCCAAACGGCCATGGTATATTAAAGCTCTGTTCTCGTTATAAACAAAAATATCTGGAGTGCATTGGGCTTTGTAGGCTTTAGCTACTTCTTGGCTGTCATCTCTCACATAAATAAAATTTACATTTTTCTCTTGTGCAAATTCTTTCATTTTTTCCAAACTATCGTCAGGATATTTAACAGCATCATTAGGGTTAATGCCAATAATTTGTAGGTTCTTATCTTTGTAATCGGCTTGTAAACTCACTAATCTTTCGATGATAGCTTGTACATATGGGCAATGATTGCACATAAAAATGACAATCAAAATTTGTTTGTCTGCAAAATCTGTTAGCTGGTATTGTTTGCCGTCAACACTCGGTAGGTTGGCAAAATTGGGTGCCGATGAACCTAGTGGCACATTTGTTGATTCTAATAAAACCATAGTAGGGGGTTAGGTAACTTTTTTATCGTGAAAAATTGTACTAATAATATTTTCGATATTTACTTCGTGAATTGCAATATCATCAACAGGCAATTCCGTCAGAATTTTACTTATTATAACTGCATTTTTGTCGCGCGGTACTTTTATTGTTGCGCTTAATTCTTTTACCGAAATTACTTCGCCATATTCACTTAGTTTTTCCCTATCTACATTTTTACTCAAGCTAATGGCTATTAATTTGTGGTCGGCGTATTTATTGATTAAGTCTTGATAAGTTCCATCATATAAAATTGTGCCGTGGTCGATAATAATAACTCTTTTACAAAGTCGACGAATGTCTTCCATGTAGTGCGATGTAAGTAGGATGGTGGCATTTTTACGCTCGTTGTATTTTTTCAAAAAGTCGCGAATTGATTTTTGACTTATTACATCTAGGCCTATGGTCGGCTCATCTAAAAAAAGTACTTTGGGTTCGTGTAGTAGGGCAGCTGTTAATTCACACTTCATTCTTTGGCCTAAACTTAATTTTCTTACTTGAATATGTATAATATCCTTTATATCAAGTAGGGTAGTTAGTTCTTCCAGATTGTGTTCAAATTTTTTGTCCTCAATTTCGTAGATAGATTTGTTGAGCAAAAAGCTGTCCATGGCTGGTAAGTCCCACCAAAGCTGGTTTTTTTGCCCCATAACTAGGGCGAATTGCTTTTGCAAACTAGCTTCACGCTTAAACGGTTTGTGCCCAAGCACTTCAATTTCGCCTGCTGTGGGATACAAAATGCCAGAAAGCATCTTTAAAGTTGTAGTTTTGCCAGCACCATTTGGCCCGATAAAGCCTACAAATTCACCTTCGTTAACTTGTAAATTGATATTATTAACGGCGGTAACAATCTCTTTCTTTCTGTTAAATAATCCTTTTATGGAGCCCCAAATTCCTATATCTCTTTTATAAATACTGAATTCTTTTTTGAGCCCCTGTATGTGTATAATTTTTTTGTTCATATTAATTTGCTGACGAATAGCGCTTAATGCCTGTTTTCCACAATACTAAACTTAGCAGATAAATTGATAAGGTTACAATAAAAGTATAACCCAAAAATTCCCAACCTATAAGCTTGAGAGATATTTCCGCAGGTACACTGGCCAATAAGGCAAAGGGTAAAATAAAGGTTAGTATAAATGAAAATGTTTTGCCAAAAATTTGTCTTGGATAGCGAGAGATTTGGCTGAGGTTCCAAATTAAAACTCCCAATGTTTCGTTGCGTTGTAGCCAAAATGCCAAACTTGCGATAATGGATAGTAGCGAGTAGAAAATCACTGAACCAACTACAGAAAACAAACATCCCATAATAAATGGAATTAACTCAAAACTCACCTCCATATTTTGGTATGAGTAAATCATTAAGAAAATAACAATCACAAAAGAGCTTAAAAAATCAAAACGCATTTTGTGTAAAAAAATCATCATGCGATGGGGGACTGGCTTTGTTAGTATAAAATCTAACTCACCACGGCGCATGGTGTCGGCAAAATCTTCAAAATTGTCTCTATATAAAATATTGCCAATAGTTTGAAACAGGTAGTAAAAGCTAAAAATCAATAATACTTGTCCTTTGTTAAATCCCGCTAAGGTGCTGATATTGTAAAAAATCACTTCAATAAAAACTAGGTATGAAAGTATCCAAAAAAAAGTGAGGAAAAATGATAACAACAAGCTAACTCTGTATTCTAAAAAGTATTTGAAATTGATGTTAATTAACTGAATGAATAGGGTAAATGTTTTTTTCATGGATGCGTGATGTGTAATTTAGCGGCCAACAGCCTCATATTTTTTGATTCCAAATTTAAATAGAGTGTAGCTCAATAGCCCTAAACCGATTGCAAAACCAATACTAGCTGGAATGAGCTTTAGGTAAGCGGTTAAATCAATTCTGCCCATAAGTATTTGTGTGGGCACATAGAAAATGTAAGGGAAAGGGGATTGGAAGAGTAGTTTTTGCACTTCCGGCGGGAAAAAATCCAGTGGAATCATAAGGCCCGAAAAAATGCTTAAAATGGCGTAAAACATAAAGAGTAACCGTGATGAATTGCTAATCCAAAATGCACTCAAGCCGATGATTATCACTAAGCAAATATTAATTGCGTAGCCGATTAACATACTCACAATTCCAACGAGCAAATAAGATAATTTGAACTCTATTAAAAAATTCAAGTTAACAATTGCTAGTAGGCCAATAAAAAATACTATACCAAACATTACTTGCATTAAGTTTCGGCTGAATTGTCGCAGTATTTGGAAGAGTAGGTAGGAAATCGGTTTAATGAGATAGTTTGATAGATCGCCTTTTTGAATGTCTGTGCCAACAACAAAGCCTACTCTGGTAAAAACTAATGTAGTTAGTACTTGCACGATTATAAAATAAACAATGGTGTTTTGTAGGTTGAAGCCACTAATCTCTGATTTCTCGCTAAAAATTGCGGCAAACAGAAAAATTGAAATTCCAAGTCTTACCAACCAGCCTATAAAGCTAATAAAAAATTCAGCTCGGTCTTCTAGCGCATCTTGCCACCCCATTTTTAATACTGCCCAATACTTATTCATTTTGTTTAAGCTTCTTTTTCAATAAAATCCCATATTATTTCTGTATTTTGTGGATATATAGTGAAAGTAGTAATAGGGCTTGTCACATTGATTTCAGTGATTTTTTCATCGATAAAATCTAAACCCACAAAGTATAAACCATTATCCAAAAAGAAGTCTTTTAGTTGTGAACAAATTTTTTGTTCTTTTGCTGTGATTTTAGTTTTTTTGGCTGTAGCACCTGCAGAAATGTTACCTTTAAAATCGTCTTTGCGCGGTACACGCAAAATTGCGTTCACTATTTCACCATTTATAATTGTAATGCGTTTATCGCCAGTTTTTTTGATTCCTGGTAAGTATTCTTGCGCCACAGTGTAGGTTGTGCCTTCATTTGTAGACGCTTTAATTAATTCGTTCTTGTTTGGATCTTGGCTTACTACTTTAAAAATTCCTGAACCGCCTTTTAAATCTAGAGGTTTTAAAACTATACCGTTTTTGTTTTGAGTTAAAAATTCCTTAATATCATCAATGCTCTTACTAATTAGGGTTTTAGGTGTTAGTTCACTAAAATTTTGTGCATAAAATTTTTCATTTACACTGCGTATTGTACTTGGTTGGTTTATGCAAAATACTTTATCTTCAACTAATTCTAAAATGTAAGTTAAATAAATGTAATCCATATTAAATGGAGGATCTTTGCGAATCATTATTACATCTAAACTACTTAAATTGATTTTTTTGCGATTATGCAGCGACAAGGTTTTTGCCTTTAAATCTGTTTTGGGGATATGGCTGTAGGCTTGTGCGACACCGTTTTCAACAAAAACATCTTTGGCAATTATATAATGCACATCGTGTTTGCGTTTAAGACCTTCGTTTATCAATCGAAAAGAACTATCATCTTCAAGATGCAGCTTCTCGGGAGGATCCATAACAAACCCAATTTTGATTTTTTTATTTGCCATCTGTTTTTTTGTTGTCATTTAATTGTTTCAATTCGTATCCTGCTGCAATTGAAGCGATTTGAGCGAAAGTCTTATATATTTTTTCTAGGCAACTTAAACTGCACTCGCTTTCGTAGCTGTTGGAGTATCCGTCCAATTCGTGAAAACATAATTTGGTAAATTGCATACCTTTTGAATTTAAGTTTGAATAGGCATCTTGTTTTGTGTTGAGCCTAAAAAATCCACCTGCAACTTGATTGTTTGCTAAGTACAAAACTGGTTCCGCACTTAAGCCTGTAAATCTATCAATAGTGGGAACGCCTTCTTGAATAATTACACTGCTGATTTTTGTGCTACCTTTACCCATACTCATTTTGTTTCTGGTTTTGCGATTGCTGTTTAAAATTTCTTCACCAGAATATATGCTGCTCACACCCATGCCATAAGTGCCACTGTTGTTTTTGACATACACATAAGGTTTTTCGGTGATATTGTGCTCCTTATATTTTTGACCAATTTTTTTGATCATCTCGTCAACAGTTTCTGCTAGTTGCGCCATGCTTGCTTTAGATTCAAAATCTATGTCATCAATATTATTGATATAGGTGTTAAAAAGCCAAGGATCCATGCCAACAATTTCGGCAAATTCATCAATTAATTTATTGTAAATTTGAAAATGTCCGCTTTTGGTGCGGTTGTGCCAACCAATTTCTGGCGTTGGTACAAGTGGAATAGATAAGTCTTTCAAAACATCTGGTAATCCACCAGATAAATCGTTGTTTAATAAACAAAAATCGCCTTTAAAGTCCAAGCACATTACATCGTCGCCATTTCTACTTAAGGGGTAAAGGACGATGTCTTCTTCTTCAGCAGTTTGAAAAGTTGTGCTCTCAGTTTGTGAAATTTCTGTATTTAAGCTGCCAATTCGTACTGCAAAATCCTGGGCTTCCAGCAATTGCTGTATTTTGAGTACATTACTGAAGTAATATTTGTTTCTAGTGTGACTCTCTGGAATTAGGATAATGTTTTTAACTTGAGGATGATGCTGTTTTAGGTATTCGTGAATTAACTCGCCGGCTTTATGTTGATAGTTGTTGCATAAATTGTTAAAGCCACCCGGAAATAAATTGGTGTCCACGGGTGCAATTTTAAATCCAGCATTTCGTACATCTACCGATGAATAAATGGGTCCTTGAATAGCTTGCATGTGTTTATTTACCCATTCTTGGATTTTGCTTTCGTTTTGAATGTATTTTTCTGAAAATTCTCTAAGCATATGAGTTTTTTATAGTATGCCAGAGTGAGCGAGATAAAACAACAGAGCTAAAATGCTTAGGCTGCTGCAGCTTGTGCTGCACCTGGTATTGCGTCGGAGTTAGCTGCAACTGCTTTGGCTGCACCTGCTACTGTACCAGCTGCGCCTGCTAATGCGCCAGCTGCAGCTGTGGTCGCACCTGCAATGCTTGCGCCAGCTCCTGCTGCGCCACCTCCAATTACTGCTCCAGCATTTTTCAGCCATCCACTGGCTCGACTGCCCCAGCTAGATACCGCTGTGAATGTGCGTGAAGCTAAACCTTTAGCTTTTAGGGTGCTTGCTCCCACTTGCACTTGTTCACCCGGATCGCCCAAAAAGAATCCAACTACAGCTCTGGCAATAGATAATACGGAATTCTTTAAATAGTTTGGTGCTGTTTCTACTGCTAAATGCAAAATTGGTGATTTTGATTTGCTGAGAAATAAGTCGGCAACGCCAGATAAAAATCCTGTTGGTACTTTAGCTATTCTTTGCAACACACTTAATTTTTTGCCTTCAGATAAAAACATTTTGCTAAAGGTTTGTTTTAATATTTGAAATGATTTGTCTGCTATACCACCAATTCCAGATACTAATGCATCTAACTGAGTATCGATAAAATATTCCTTGGCACCCCCTAAAATTGCGTGCACTGTACCTAAAATGGGTATGTAAGCGTTTAGTGCAGTATCTCGTAGATCGGGTTTTTTTGCCTCTTCATAGCTTGTTTTAGCAACGGCTATAGCTTGTTTTGATGCTGCTGTAGCGTCTAGGTATGGGCCTTGGTCGCCATGTACCGCGCCTAGCAATGCTCTTTGTATGGAATTATTAACATTGTCAGATGTGTTTGCAATTGTCTGAGTTACATTGTGTAAAACAGGTGAGTTATTAGTGTCAAACGCAGTATTTAGTGCGCCCATCACGGCTCCTCTTATTCTTCCAACTACTGGTAAAAGCATAAGGCTATCTAGGCTGGCTTGTTGAATAATTGCTTTATGGAAAAAGCTTTTGAGCATTGAAATTGTTTTTACCACTGGTCCAGTTACCGATTCTAAAACAGCTGAAATTGGCGTGCGTAAAAATGCATCCTGTGAGGCGCCAGCAACTGCACTCATAAAGTGCACATTTCTATTCGGCTTAAAACCACCTGTAGTTGAGGCTTTTAGCTTATTTAACAGCAATAATTTGTTGGTGTTGAACATGCATTTTATTAGTTCTCGAAGATACCACTAAACAACATTATTGTCAATGGTCAAATGGCTGTATGAGCTGAAAACATCTATCTTACTGTTTTTTGAACAAGAAATTCATCAGCAAGTACAAGTGCTGCCATTGCCTCTACAATTGGCACGGCGCGGGGTAGTACGCAGGGGTCGTGTCTGCCTGTCATTTTTAAACTAGTGTTTTTACCGCTTTTATCAACAGTTTTTTGTTCTTTAAAGATGGTAGCGACTGGCTTAAAAGCCACTCTAAACACAATGATTTCGCCATTAGATATGCCACCTTGTACGCCACCGGAGTTATTTGTTTGAGTGCGTATGGCTTTTTTGCCTGTTGCTTCGTTTTTGCCCATTACAAAGACATCGTTGTGTTGAGACCCTTTTAACAGTGTTCCAGCAAAGCCAGAGCCAATTTCAAAGCCTTTAGTGGCTGGTAATGATAACATTGCATGGGCGAGTTTGGCTTCCAGCTTATCAAAAACGGGGCTTCCTAGGCCAGCAGGGCAGTTTTTGATTACACATTCAATAACGCCTCCTACCGTGTCGCCATCTTTTTGCGCTTTTTCAATTTCAGCCTGCATTTTTTTGGCTACAGCTTGGTCTGGGCACCTGACAATGTTTTTCTCCACATCTTTTAAACTCACTTTACTATGATCAATTTCTGCTTTTACTCCATGTATTTGTGATACATAAGCAATGATTTCAATATCCTTAATTATTTTTCGAGCTATAACTCCACTAGCAACTCGGCCAATTGTCTCTCTGGCACTTGCTCTACCGCCTCCTTGCCAGTTGCGGATGCCATATTTAAGGTCGTAGGTTAAATCGGCGTGGCTTGGACGATATTTATCTTGTAGCTCGTTATATTGGCTCGATTTAGCGTCATGGTTAAAAACGGCTAAACTTATTGGAGTGCCGGTTGTTTTGCCTTCAAAAACACCTGATAAAATTTCTACCTTGTCTTTTTCTTGTCGGGGAGTGACTATTTTGCTTTGTCCAGGGCGACGACGGTCTAGTTCTTGTTGAATTTCTGCTTCAGTGATTTTTATATTTGGCGGGCAACCATCAATAACAACGCCCAGCGCTTTACCATGGGATTCTCCCCATGTGCTGACCGTTAATATTGTGCCGAAGCTGTTACCTGGCATAATTTATTTTTTGCTGGCTTTTTTTGCTGGTGCTTTTTTAGCGGCTGGCTTCTTTTCAGTTTGCTCTTCAGCCACTTCAGTAGCTTCTTCTTTAGTTTCTTCAGCTGCTTCTTCAGCTTTCTCCTCAACTACTTCTTCTTCCTCCTCATCTTTTCCAGTAGGGAAGTCTAGGATTGGTTTTTTAACTTTTTCTTCTTTTACTTCAGTAACTTCTTCTTTTTTCTCTTCCTCTTTTTCGTCTTCTTCAACAACTTTTACATTTTGCTCTTTAAAGGCTTGAGCTTTTTTAACTTTAGCCATGAATTTATCAACTTTTCCAGCTGTATCAACCAATTTTTGCTTACCTGTATAAAAAGGATGACATTCTGAACATAATTCAGTTTTAATACTATCAATTGTAGAACCAGCTAAAATAGAGTGTCCACATGCACAAGTTATTGTAATTGTGTCGTTATATTTTGGGTGAAGACCAGTTTTCATGATTTTTTCTTATTAGTTGTAGTTTTTTTGCCTTTTGCTACAGGCTTTTTGGGTGCTTTCTTCGTTGGTTTTACCGCTGTTTTTGTCACCACGCTTGATTTTTTAGCTTGGCGAGTATACTTAAAAGTTAAATAGAGTGCAAGCGCAATTATTAGTAAGAAAAGCAATATTAACCAAGGAATATAATTGAAAACATTGATTTCGAATGTTTTTAATTGGGTTTCACCTTTGTCGTCTGTAAGGGTGAGCGTTACTTTGTATTTACCAGAGTCTTTAAAATCGGTTTCTATTGTACTTCCAGTATAGGTTAAAGCTTCATCTTGGTTGTTGTTTCCGCTTTTTGCTATAGTCCATTCATAGGAAACAATATTTCCATCTTCGTCGTAAGAAGGCCCTGCATCAAAGTTGATTTTGCTTTCTGGCAAAACAAAATATGGCTCTTCGGATAAAACAATAAAGGGGCTTTTATTTAAATCGTCTTTGTCGGCTCCTTTTTCTATACCATCGTTATCCGCATCTGTATCAGCATTATTGCCAATACCATCATTGTCATAATCACCTTGTTCATTGGGATCTAAAGGAAAGGCGTCATCTTTATCATTTACGCCATCACCATCAGTATCGCTATTTAGGGGATCAGTTTTTGTATTTTCAATTTCTTCTTGGTCGCTTAGGCCGTCGCCATCATCATCTGTGTCTGCTTTATCACCAATGCCATCGCCATCGGTATCAATGCTGTCACTAGCATCCAAAGGCAAAGCGTCGTCGGCATCTTTCACGCCATCGTTGTCATCGTCATCATCTTCATTATCGCCAATACCATCTCCGTCAGTATCTTTTTGCTCGTTTTTGTCTAATGGAAAGGCATCTTCGCTATCTATCACGCCATCATTATCATCGTCGTCATCTGCACTGTTTTTAATACCATCTCTATCTGTATCTTGTTCAACAAATATTTGCTTACTTTGCGAGTTATTGTTTGGATTATCGCCATTTGCATCCCACGGTGTAACTTTTGCGCTAATAGTTTGTGTGCCAGCAATTGCTATCCAATCAACAAATACGGTGTCGTTTTTTTGGCCTACAATTGATACAACTTGGTCTGCGCCAATTTGTTTACCATTGTTTTGATTGGTTATTTTAACAGTTCCCAATGCGTCTATTGGCCCATGATTGGATACAGCAACATAGATGCGTATTTTTTGACCTTCCAAAAATGAGCTTTGGGAAAGGCTAATAGAGCTGCTATCTAACGCTAAATCTGCTGTTGCTGCAAAAGTAGTTAAAACAGTTAGGAAATTCAAATTAAATACTAAGGCAAATGCTAGTAAAAAAGCGGAAAATCTTTTATTAAGTTTCATAGGAGTATGTCAAAAAATCTCCTTACATAATAACTATTTATGAAAAAAAGGTCAATTAATCAAAACTCCTTGATCTTCGTTTTCTGTTTCCTCACCTTTAGCGGGGTCGGTATCTGTGCCTTCATCATCAATATTTACTAATGATAGAGAAGAAACTGTGTCACCAGAATTTAGACGCATTAAGTAAACGCCTTGGGTTGCACGGCCTTGTGAAGGGATTTTTTGGCAATCCATACGAATAGTTTGACCGTTTTTAGAAATCAAAATCAAATCACCTTTAGAACTTTGATCAATAATTTTTGCACCAATAACTTCACCTGTTTTTGCTGTAACATTAGCTGTTTTTACACCGGTTCCACCACGAGCTTGCAATCTGTAATCTTCTAAATTTGTAGATTTACCTAAACCTTTGGCAGTGATAATTAATAATTGCGCTTCAGCAGGGTTTTTTACTACATCCATTTCTACAACTTCGTCTTTTGGTTTTAATGAAATTCCACGCACACCCATAGATGGTCTACCCATTGGTCGTGCATCTCCTTCATCAAAACGAATAGATTTACCTTGTCTGGTAACAATCGTCACTTGATCTCCTTTTGAAGTTTCTTTAACCCATTCTAAAGAATCGCCATCACGCAATTTCATTGCTATTAAGCCAGATTTTCTTACCTTTTCAAATTCTTTAATTGGCGTCTTTTTAACTGTACCTTTTTGAGTTGCCATAAATAAGAATTCACCTGAAAACTCTTCTTGGGCATTTAGAATTGAAGTTACAACTTCTTCATCTTGTAATTGCAATAAGTTAACAATTGGTTGTCCTTTTGCGGTTCGAGATGAAGTTGGGATTTCGTAAACAGGTAATTTGAATACGCGGCCTTTGTTTGTGAAATAAAGTAGGTTGTCGTGATTATTTGAATAGCGGATGATTTTAATTTCATCTTCTTCTTTAGTTCCGCTACCAATAACACCTTTTCCACCACGAGCTTGTCTTCTGAATGTGTTTGGCGAGATACGCTTAATGTAGTTTTCTCGGCTTAACATAACCATCATTGGTTCGTTTGGAATTGTGTCTTTGCTAGAAATTCTGCCTGGAGCATGAGCTACAATATCGGTTCTTCTTTCATCACCATATTTTTCTTTTGCTTCAGCTAGCTCTTCTTTAATAATATTTAGGATTTTCTTCTCATCAGCCAAAATGCTTTCAAGTTCTGCAATTAAAGCCATTTTTTCGTTGTATTCATCGTCGATCTTTTTTCTTTCTAAACCGGCTAATGTTTGCAAACGCATTTCCATGATTGCTTTTGCTTGTTCATCAGACAATTTAAACTTCTTCATCAATTCTGCATGCGCGATTTCTTTGGTTTCTGAGCCGCGAATGGTACTAATTACAGCATCAATGTTATCTAGTGCAATTTTTAAACCTTCCAAAATGTGCGCTCTAGCTTTGGCAATTCTCAGATCGTACTCTGTGCGTTTACGAATAACAATTTTTCTATGTTCAATAAAAAACTCTAAAACCTCTTTAAGGTTTAAAAGTCTTGGCTGTAAGCCATCAACAAGCGCAATAAGATTCATATTAAATGAACTTTGCAAACTTGTCATTTTAAACAGCTGATTGAGGATTTTTTTAGGGTAAGAGTCCTTTTTAAGCTCGATTACAACTCTAATACCATCTTTATTAGATTCATCACGAATGTCGTGAATACCAGTGATTTTCTTGTCTCTAACCAAGTTAGCCATTTGAATTACCATGTTGGCTTTGTTCACTTGGTAGGGGATTTCGTTTACTACAATGACAAACTTGCCATTCTTTTTTTCAACTATTTCAGTTTTACTTCGCACAATAATACCACCTCTACCATTCACATACATATTTTTAATGGCTTCTAAATCGTAAATAATACCTCCAGTTGGGAAATCCGGACCTTTAATATGTTGCATTAAATCGTCAATTGTAGCTTCTGGATTGTCTAATAGGTGAACCGTTCCATCAATAACTTCATTTATATTATGAGGGGGGATTGATGTTGCCATACCTACGGCAATACCAGTTGTACCATTTAGCAATAATTGTGGGATTTTTGCAGGTAGCACAGATGGTTCTTTTTGAGTGCCATCGTAGTTATCGTTCCAGTCCACAGTTTCTTTATCAATATCGGCTAGCATTTCATCAGAAATCTTCGTCATTTTTGCCTCTGTATAACGCATGGCAGCTGCACTATCTCCATCAATAGAACCAAAGTTACCTTGTCCATTTACAAGTGGATAACGCATTGAAAAATCCTGCGCCATACGTACCATACTGTCATAAACGGCATTGTCACCATGTGGATGATATTTACCTAACACATCACCGACAACACGAGCAGATTTAAGAGTTTTGGCTGTTGAACGCAGGCCAAGCTCGTTCATGGAGAATAAAATTCTTCTATGAACAGGTTTAAGACCATCACGAACATCTGGAAGTGCACGAGCTACTATTACGCTCATCGCATAATCCAAATAACATTCTTCCATTTCTGTTGAAATGTCTTTTGAAACAATGTTTTCACTGCTGGTAAGATCGAGTTTTTGAGGCTCGTCGTCTTCAACATTGTCATTGTTTTCTGGTTCTTCGTTTTGATTTGCGCTTTTGGCCATTGTTTTCCTGTTTTATACCTAATTTAAACCTGAAGTACTCTAGCATAGAATATTTTTCTAGCAAATATCTTTTTAGGCTCGAAGTATCTTGTTAAAAACGCACTTTTGTGCTAAAATAGGATGATACTTTTGATATAAAAACACAAATGGAAGACCAAAAAACGGCTAAAGAACAGGATTCTGATGCTGTAGGAGCCAATATTAAGCTTGAAGAGGAGCCAGTTCCGGCTGATGTTAAAGATATGCCAGAAGTGGAGGGAGCTGGGGTTAAAGCGCCTGCTAAAGCAGAAGGAGAGCCAGCTAAGGCTAGTGTTGAAGCTGAAAAAAAGGGCTTGTTTAAAACGGTTTTACAGACTTTGTTTCCACCTCGCACTAAGCGTGAAACTCCTAAGGAAACTGTTTTACAGGTTGGTAAAAAGGTTAATTTGTCGGCTGATGATCGCAAAAAAATACAAGATGCCGAGAAAATTTATCAAGAAGGTTTAGGTACAATTCGTGATTTAATTGCGCCTTCTTCCATGGAAATTCGTTATGATTCAATAAGACTTGGTGAAACTTTTGTGCAAAGCTTTTATGTGTTTGCCTATCCTCGTTATTTGGAGACTAATTGGCTTGCGCCAGTGGTTAATTTTGATGTGACAATGGATATTTCGCAGTTTATTTACCCAATTGAGTCTGGCGAAATCATGAAGACATTGCGTAAAAAGGTGGCACAAATGCAATCCTCTATGCGTATGTCTGCAGATAAGGGGCAGGTGAGAGATCCAGCTATAGAAACAGCTTTAGAAGATGCCGAGCAGTTGAGAACCGATTTACAACGAGGTGAAGAGAAGTTTTTTCAATTTGCTATGTATGTAACTATTTATAGCGAAAGTGAAAAGAAAATGAGTAAGGTAATGAAGCAACTAGAAAGTTTATTAGGTGGAAAGCTGGTGATTACTAAAAGGGCTCAAGTGCAGGCCGAGCACGCTTTCAACTCTACTTTACCGCTTTGTTTAGATGAATTGGATGTGTGTCGTAATATGAATACATCGCCTTTATCAAGCACTTTTCCATTTACATCTTCAGATTTAACCTCAAATGAAGGTATTTTATATGGAATTAATCGCCATAACCAAGGGTTGATTATTTTTGATCGATTCAAAATGGAAAATGCCAATTCTGTGGTGTTTGCTAAGTCTGGTGCTGGTAAATCTTATGCTGTAAAGCTAGAAATTTTGCGTCAAATGATGTTGGGCACAGATGTAATTGTGGTTGATCCGGAAAATGAGTATGAAGATTTATGTAGAACAGTAGGCGGAACATACCTAAAAATGTCTTTGAATTCGGATAGAAGAATTAATCCTTTCGATTTACCTAAACCCCTTGCTAACGAAGATATGCAACCTGGCGACTTGTTGAGATCAAATATTATTACTCTTCAAGGTTTATTAAAATTAATGTTGGGAGAAATGACACCAACCGAAGAAGGGCTTTTAGATAAGGCTTTAATTGATGTGTATGCCATTAAAGGTATTACAATGGACATTTTAGACGCTTCTACAATGGAACCTCCTACTATGGAAGATCTTTACGATGTTCTATCAACAATGGAAGGCGCCACTAGCTTGGGTCAAAGACTGCAAAAATTCACTTCCGGTACTTATTCAGGCATTTTCAATAAAGCTACAAACATTCAAATGGATAATGGTTTAATGGTGTTTTGTATTCGTGATTTGGAAGACGCTCTAAGGCCAATTGCTATGTATATTGTGCTTAATTATATTTGGAATAGGGTGCGTAGTGAATTGAAAAAGCGTATTTTGGTTATTGATGAGGCCTGGACGCTAATGCAACATGAAGATTCGGCTAAATTTTTATTTGGTTTAGTGAAAAGAGCTCGTAAATATTATTTGGGTATTAGTACTATTACTCAAGATGTTGAGGATTTTGTAAAAAATGCTTACGGAAGGCCAATTATCACCAATTCATCAATTCAATTACTACTTAAACAGGCTCCTGCTGCAATTGATATTTTGCAAAAAACCTTCAATTTAACTCAAGGAGAAAAGTATATTTTATTGAATAGTGGTGTAGGACAAGGCTTGTTCTTTGCTGGAAACCAGCATGTGGCTATACAAATTATTGCTTCGTATACCGAAGATAAGATTGTTACCACCAACCCCGAAGAGATTTTAAAGGCTCAGGAGGAAGCTGCTGGAGAAAAATAGCTTAAATCTCCTTTTTAACTACATCAATTGCTCTTTTTAACTGTGCATCCACGCCCGTGGAAATGTTATTCACAGTAATATCTGGGACTACCCCAATTTGATCGATATTTGCGCCAGATGGAGTAAGCCAATTTGCAAGTGTCATCTTAAAAAATGAACCGTCTGTGTAGTAGGAAATGTCTTGCACTGTGCCTTTTCCATAGGTTGTTGTGCCAATAATTTTACCAACTTTATGCTCTTTAACGGCTGCAGCCACAATTTCGGATGCAGATGCAGAACCTTGGTTAACGATAATTGCCAAAGGTAGTGCACTTAAAGTGCTAGGTCCTTGTGAAAAGTGAGTATTACTTTGATTGTTTACCGTGTAGATTGTAGTAGCAGTTTTGCCCTTTGGAAGTATGTAATCTAGGATATCGATTGAAGATGTTAAATATCCACCAGGGTTGTTGCGTAAATCGATAACAAAGGCTTGTGCGCCTTGGTTTTGAAGGTCGGCAATCACTTTGCCAAATTCTATGCCCACATCAAAAGAAAACAAACTAATAGAGATATAGCCAACATTTGAATCCAGTATTTGTCCGCTTACTTCTGGTATGCTTATTTTTTCTCTAGTTATGGTAAAGTTTTTTGTGCTTTGCCCTCGTTGAACGGTGATTTTAATTTGAGTTCCAACTTCGCCACGCACGGCTTCTGCTATTTCTTGCATGGTTTTACCAATCAAACTTTCACCATTAATTTTTGTTAAAATATCTTTTGCAAATACGCCGGCTTTTTCGGCAGGTGACCCCTTTATTACAGAAGTAATTACAATGTCGGCATCGTTTTTGTGAATCTCCACGCCAATTCCTTGCAGATTACCATTGAGGTTACTATCAAACTCCTGGGCTTGTGAAGGTGTTTGGTATGTAGTGTATGGATCGTCTAATTCGTTTAATAAGCCTTCAATTGCGCCTCTAAGCAAGGTGCTGTCGTCTAAATCAGTTTTGTACAGATAGTCTGAATGAAGCCTGTTCCATATATCAACTAGAATATTAAAATTTTTGTCTTTGAAGATTGTGGAATCGTAATCAACATTATTAATGTCTCGTGCTTGATAATTGAGTGCGGTGTTGCTAGCAAAAGTATCAATTTTATATAGATAATCTGCTAACTCTCCTCGATTAATGGCTTTAAACGCCTTAAAATAGCTGTTGTCGCCCTGTTCAAAAATGCCATATTTTTTACTTGTTTTAGCTATTGATCCCCAAGTGTGAGTGCTGTTTACATCTGTAAAAATCCTTTCTCCATCGCTAACTGCCAAAAGCTCAGTATTATAAAAGGTCATAATGTACTCGAGCGCTTTGGCTTTGGTAATGTTATCATTTGGATAAAAGTATGGGTCAGCATCATTTTTAGTGATTAAGCCTAATTTAAGCGCTTTTTCGGCCGTTCCAAAATACCAAGCATTGGTTGGTACATCCTTAAAGGTGTTTTTTGAAGTGTCTATATAGGTTTGATCTTCCTTGCTATTGAGCAATATTGTAAAAAATTCGGCTTTTGTAACTTGTTTTTCTGGCTGAAAACTACCGTCGGAGTATCCTTTAATTGCTCCTTTTTGAGTCCAGTATTCAATTGCGCTTGAATAAGAGCTTTGTGAATTTACATCTGTAAAGGCTAAAGCTGAGTTTGCAAATAACAACTGGGCAAAAATCAGGCTAATTACGAGGTTTTTTTTTGTTTTAAACATATTTTGGGGTGAAAATGAGCAACTTTTGTAGGATATGCGATAACCGTGTTTTTAACAAGTAGGCATTGAAAAAAGTCGCTTTTTTTGGTATAATGTAGAGATTTTTATGTATTTATGACAGGATTAATTTTAGCTCCAAAACTCAAAAGTGTAACAAATTCTACCGTTGAAGATGAAAATGGTGTTTCTTGGTTTAAACAAGCCTTTTATTTGTTCGTTAGTGTGCTGTTAACTGCAGGAATCTTTTTTTTAGATAAGGAGGCATCACTTTCTGCAGATTCTATAAGTGCTAATCCACAGAGTGCTTTTTTGATGGTGGAAGGTAATAATAGAGTAGATTTATATAGAACTAATGCAGAGGTTGGTGAAAGATTTACCAATAAAATTGAGTTAAAAGCTGGTGATAGAATTAAAACTAACGCATCTTCTAATGTTACTCTTTTCTTTACTAGTGATGCATTAATGAGATTGGACGAAAACACGGAGATTTTGGTGAATACACTTGATGAAAATGGCAAAATGTTTGATATAGAAGCCGTAAGTGGGCAGATGTGGGTAAATAATTTATACAACTCAGCTCGTATAACAATTTCGGCTGATGGACTCAAAATTAGGCCTCAAGAGGCTTTGCTAAATATTTATAGAATAGATCAAAGGGTTGATATACATGTTCATCGGCATCAGGTAGAGCTATCTTTATATGATGCTCAAGCTACATTTTTGAATAATTTATTTGTGTCGGAAGGCAATAAAGTTACTGTTGGACTTCAAAAGCTGGATACTATTCTATCAAAACTTTACTATTCTAAATTGGTTAAAGAGTTTCAGTACTCACTTTTTGACCAAAAAACTGTTAACTCAGACCCTTGGGTAAAAGAAAATTTAGCTAAGGATGCAAAACATGACACAGAGGTAAGAACTCGCGAAAGAGATGCAATTAAATCTGCTGGCTTGAAAAATGCTAGTATTGACACTGTTTCTTATGAATTAAATCGCTTTTTGTCTAATAATATTAAATCTCCATTAACTGTCATTCCCGACAAAAAGAAGGATTTTTATATAAATGATTTGTTTGTACATATAGATGATGCAATTTATTTGGCTGAGGCTGGCAGATTAGAGGAGGCCACTCAACGCTTGGATTATTTTGATTTAACTAAGAATGATGATTTTTATTTGAAGAACATAACCAGCGACTCATTTAAACAGGCTTTGGAAAAGCGTATTCATAAATTAGTGTTTGTGTTGCCAAATGAAGATATCTATTTGGTGAAGCAGTATTTGTTGAACCAGCGCTTAGCCCTTAAGGATTCCGATTCGGCTTCTTATTTTGAGTTTTTGAGTTATTACTTGGATGATGTTTACGATGCTTCACGCTTAAATTATAGCAAGGCGACAGTGATTTTGGAGAATTACTTTAAAGTTGCCAATGCATTTTTAGCTAGTAATCAAAGTCAGAATTCTGAGTATGTGAAATCTTTGCAGGTCCAAAATCACTTTTTGGATAACTTGTTGCTTAGGTACCCTGTTTTTTACAAGCGAGAAATATTATTGGCTAAGGCTAAAATGGAAAAAACATTTTTGGCAGGTTTGCCGGCCGGCGAGCTGAAAAATGAAGAAAATCAGGCGATTATTAGTAAAAAAATAGAGCTGTTAAAACGCCTGCAGTATTTCTTTTTTAACGATCAAGTGCAATTAGATGTGGCGAGTAGTGTAGTTGGTACTTTGATTACTAATATAGAGGACTTATTGCCTCCCGATGCATCAAAATTAGCTGTACAAGAATTTTTTAAAAAGAGCTTGGGTGATTTTAATTTGTTTTGGGGGTTTTTAAATAACAATGAGTTTGCCGCAACTAATACCTATGGAACTAGCAATCAAGCGCGCTATGATGCTTATGTTTTAAGCCAAGATGAAAATGCTTCTTTAATTGATTTGGCAAATGCACTCTTCACAAATAAAAATAATGAGGTTGTAGCTATACCAAAGGAAGAAATTATTAGACAAGTGAAAAAAGATCTAACGGAGGCTGGCTTTAAATCTATTTCGTTTTCAAATGATATTTTAGATGGCGACCAAATGATTAAAATTAAGTCTGCTAGCTATTTGGGCTTTACCATTAGTGGCGTGTACGACAGGGAAAGAAGCTTGTTTTCTGATATTTATGTAGGTGGAAATTTACTTTCAAAATCTGCTGTTAAACTTAAAAACTTGGAACTTTTGGTTAATGATAAATTTGGAGACATAAAGGATAACTTGCCTGATACAAGTATTCCTGGAAGCTCTAGCACAACCACTAAAAGCGAAAAACTATTAATTTCTTTGTTTGTAAATCAATTGGCTGGATATAAGATTATTCTTGATAATGATGATGTTGAAATTTTAGATAAAGACACTGGAACTTTTCATGTTATTGGCTTGCCATTGCCGGGCGCTGCCGAGGCACTTTATTCATTTGATGTGTTACAGGCTAGTGATACGGCTACAAATATTTATATCATTACGCTAAGGCATCAAATCAAACTAAAAGAAGATGTTGCTTTAAGTGATTTGGAATCTGCTATAAAAGCGGCTTACCAAGAGTACTTAACTGAAATTGGTAAAACTGATGCCCTGGAATCCTCGGCTGTGGACGAAAAACCTAAGGTGCCTAAGAGGCCTGTGGTAAAATCTAGCAACCCTTAAGCTAAGTTTCTGTCTTGCGAACATTAAAAGTGCTGTGCTACAATCCGCACGGTATTTTTACATTTTATGACTGAACAAAATCATTACGGAGCCGATCAGATTCAAGTACTTGAAGGATTGGCAGCAGTGCGTAAACGGCCTGGTATGTACATTGGTACAACGGATATTGCCGGTTTACATCATTTAATTTGGGAAATCGTAGATAACTCAATTGATGAAGCCCTTGCGGGCCATTGTAAGAAGATTCAAGTTACATTGCAGGCCGATGGGGGAGTAAGCGTTACCGATGATGGTCGTGGTATTCCTGTAGACAAGCAAAAACAAACTGGAAAATCCGCTTTGGAAACTGTGTTAACCGTTTTGCATGCCGGAGGTAAATTTGGCGGTGGCGGTTATAAAGTATCTGGAGGTTTGCATGGTGTGGGTGTTTCGGTAGTAAATGCTCTTTCTAGTAAGTTAGTTGCTCAAGTAAATAGAGATGGCAAAGTTTATCAACAAGAATACAAACAAGGTGATCCATTGGGCGAAGTTGAAGTTGTAGGTGAATCTACTGCAACAGGTACTACAATCACTTTTTATCCCGACCCCGAAATTTTTGCCAAAATTCAGTTTGATTTTCAGACTATTGTAACCAGATTAAGACAGCAGTCTTATTTAACAAAAGGTGTAACTATTAGTTTGGTAAATGAACTGAAGGGGCAAGAAGAGAAATATCGTTTTCATTTTGAAGGCGGAATTAAGTCTTATGTACAGCATTTAAATGCTAATAAAGATACAATTGCCTCAATTTTTTATGTCGAAAAGGAGCTTGATGAAGGTGTGGTAGAAGTGGCTTTGCAATATACTGAAAGCTTTCAGGAAAACACATTTAGTTTTGCAAATAATATTCACACTGGTGAAGGAGGTATGCATTTAACTGGTTTCCGGTCTGCATTAACTCGAACAATCAACAATTACGCGCGTAAGTCGGCATTTTTAAAGGAAAAAGATGAAAACTTAACAGCAGAAGATGTGCGAGAAGGTTTAACAGCTATTATTTCGGTTAAGCTTGCTGATCCTCAGTTTGAAGGACAAACAAAGAGTAAATTAGGCAATGCAGAAATGCGTACAGCTGTGGAATCTGTGGTTGGAGAATTTTTGGTTCAGTATTTGGAAGAGAATCCTAATGAAGCTAGAAACATTTTTGGTAAGTGTTCTTTGGCTGCCAGAGCGCGTTTAGCTGCTCGAGCTGCTCGTGACACAGTTATAAGAAAGGGCGCTTTAGAAGGTATGACTTTGCCAGGTAAGCTAGCTGATTGTTCAACAAAAAATAAAGAAATCTCTGAATTATTCTTAGTTGAGGGCGATTCGGCGGGTGGTTCGGCTAAACAAGGTCGTAACCGTGAATACCAAGCTATTTTGCCATTAAGAGGTAAGATTTTGAATGTGGAACAAGCTCGCATGGATAGAATTTTAGGAAATAACGAAATTAAATCGTTAATTATCGCACTAGGTGTGGGTATTGGCGAAACTTTTGATATTGAGAGATTGCGTTATGCAAAAACAGTAATCATGACAGATGCGGATGTAGATGGAGCCCATATTAGAACTTTGCTATTAACGCTGTTTTATAGATTTTTAAGACCACTTTTGGAGGCAGGAAATGTGTATATTGCTCAACCGCCTTTGTATAAATTGTCTCAAAGTGGAAAGAATCATTATGTGTATTCAGATATTGAAAAAGAAGAAGTTTTAAAGACATTTAATCCCGAAAAAAAAGTTAATATTCAACGATATAAAGGTTTGGGAGAAATGAATCCTACTCAATTGTGGGAAACAACTATGGATCCAGAAAAACGAGTTTTACTAAGAGTTAATATAGATGATGCAGCTAGAGCTGATCAGGTTTTTGATACACTTATGGGTAGTGAAGTTTTGCCTCGTAAGAAATTTATTCAGTCTCATGCTAAGAAAGTGAGAAACTTGGATATTTAATTTCCACTTGAGCTTGAGCGACTTTTCAGTATAATTCCGTTGTTATTGAGATTTATTCTATAAAAATATGAAGGAGGTGATGATTAATGCCAATTAAAGTAGTTAAGACAGAAGGGGAATCTACCGAGCGTTGTATTACGCGGTTTAATAAAAAGGTTCAAGCGGCGCGTGTTTTGAGTTTGTTGAAAATGAAAAGATATCATAAAAAGAAATCTACAAGACGACAAACAAGAACAGCAGCTGTTATGCGTGAAATGTATAGAGGAAAAGCGGCGAAAGCTAAATTTTACTCATAGTCCCTAATGAGAATCGACGAAACTATAAAAGGTTATAGTCATCTATTAAAAAGAGAAAGCTCACCTAAACATATAGGTGAGCTTTTGATTGAGCGGATTTTGGGCAAAGATAAACCTTGGGTGATTGCCCACATGGATTTTGAGTTGTCGGAAAATGAAGTGAGTAAGTTTGTGGATTTAGCTGAGCGTTATGCCAATGGTGAGCCTCTTGCCTATATTTTTAATACAAAAGAGTTTTATGGATTAGACTTTTATGTGGATGAAAGAGTGCTTGTTCCTAGGCCAGAAACAGAGTTTTTGGTGGAGTTGGCTGTTGATTTTGTACAAAAAAAGTGTACAAAGACGAATCCGGTTATTGTTGATGTTGGCACTGGTTCTGGCTGTATTGCGGTGGCAATTGGGGCTTCGATATACAAAGATTTTCCAGATGCAAAAATAGTGGGCTTTGATATCTCTAAAGATGCCTTGGATGTGGCATTGATTAATGTAAAACAGCACTCAGTGGAAGGTATTGTTGAGTTAGTTGAGAGCGACCTGTTGAGCAATTTAAGTATACAGAATTTAGATTTAATAGTAGCCAATTTGCCCTATATTGGTGTTGTAATCAATCGCTTTGTTGATGAGTTTACCGAAAAATTTGAACCTGAACTGGCTTTATTTGGTGGTGATAGTGGTTTAGAGTTGTATCAAAAAATGTTTCAACAAATATTGGATAAAGAGATTCAATTTTCCTTAATGATTGGTGAGTTTTGCTTTGGACAAGGTGAGGAAGTGAGGAGTCTATTGAGTAAATATTTTGATCATAAATTTCGCATAGAAAAGGATTTAGCTGGTGTTGAACGCTATTTTGTTGTAGATTTTTGTTGATAAATTTTATACATGGTTGATTTTTTGCCAAAACTAGAAGCAATTGAAAAGGAGTATTTGTCTGTACGAGATCAAATGTCTGATCCTGGTGTGTTTGCTGATAGTCAAAAAGTTAAAACTTTGGGGCAAAAATTAAAATCTTTGGAGGAAACTTATGCACTTGCACAGCTTTATAAGGCTTGTGTAAACGAAATTCAGGAGGCTAAGCAAATTATTGGTGCGGAGTCCGACAAAGAGCTTTTGGATATGGCTCAAGATCAATTGGCTACAGCAGAAACTACAAAAGACGATTTAGATGAACAAATTAAGGTGGCGCTTTTACCGCGAGATCCAAATGATCAAAAGGATGTTATTTGTGAGGTTAGGGCCGGCACGGGTGGCGATGAGGCATCGTTGTTTGCAGGGGAAATTGCGCGAATGTATTTTCGCTATGCTGAAAATAATAACTGGAAGGTTGAATTAATGAGTCAAAGTGAGGGAACTGCTGGAGGTGTGAAAGAAATTATTTTTATGATTAGAGGAGAGGGGATTTATGGAAAGATGAAGTACGAAAGTGGAGTGCATCGTGTTCAACGAATTCCGGTAACCGAGAGCCAAGGGCGTGTTCATACTTCTGCTGCTACGGTTGTGGTGTTGCCAGAAACAGATGAGATTGAATTAGATATTAGAGAACAGGATTTGCGTGTTGATGTGTTTAGAGCTGGTGGAAATGGCGGACAGAGTGTGAATACAACTGATTCTGCAGTGCGTATTACGCATGTGCCTTCTGGTTTGGTGGTAACTTGTCAGGACGAAAAATCACAATTAAAAAATAAGCTAAAAGCAATGGCGGTTTTAAGAGCGCGATTATATAGTTTAGAGGAGGAAAAGCGTTTGAAAGAAGAAGGTGATCAACGCTTAAGTCAAATTGGCAGTGGCGACCGTTCTGAAAAAATTAGGACTTATAATTTTCCTCAAGATCGTGTGACCGATCACAGAATTAAGCAAAGCTGGAATAACTTGCCTGCCATAATGGATGGGCAAATTGATGATATTGTTAACGCCTTGATTCTCGAAGACCAAGCGCAAAAATTAGCTAGTTCACAGCAGGTTTAGTTTTCACAGCAGGTTTAGTTATGTAGTGGCAGCCCAAGCTATTTTTATTGCTAATGGCTGATTTTGTTATGAGTAAGCCGGTGGTGAGCATGTTGTGCGTTTCGGCTAATTTGGTGTTGGTGATTTGTGTGGCTGATGCGCTTTGAGTTAGCTGCGCGAGTTGTGCCTGCAAATTCTCTAAGTTAATTTTTGCCTCTAGCAAGTTTTTTTGATTTCTAATAATGCCAACTTTTTCCCAGAGTATATTTTTGCACTCTTGCTGAATTTTGTTGAGCTGTTTTGTGAGTTTTGAATTTGAAACAAGTTTTTTTCTGCTAAAAGCAGGTATTACTTTAAAAGTTTTTGCTGCTTTAAATTTGGAAATATTCTCACTAAATACAATACCTTCTAGCAGAGAATTTGAAGCTAATCGATTTGCGCCATGCACTCCAGTGTACGCAACTTCACCGTAGGCAAAAAGATTTTTCACACTTGTTTGGCCTTTTAAATTTGTAGCTACACCTCCGCATAAATAATGTGCTGCCGGTGTTATGGGGATCATTTCTTTAGTTAAATCAAAGCCATATTTTTTTAAGGTTTTATATATTTGTGGAAATCGTTCCTTTATTTCTTTGGCTGCTAGGTGAGTGATATCCAAATACACGGGACCTTTTTTTTGTTCATTATAAATGCTTCTGGCCACAATATCTCTTGGTGCAAGGTCTTTAAGTGGACTGTATTTTGCCATAAAGGCTTGTTTTTTGCTGTTCTTTAAAATGGCTCCTTCGCCACGAAGGGCTTCGGATAGCAGAAATTTTGTACTACTTTTTTGATCAAAGGCTGTTGGGTGAAATTGAATGTATTCCATGTCCTTCATTTTGGCGCCTGCGTTTTGCGCTAATGCAATACCGTCACCTGTGCATACACTGGGGTTGGTTGTGTGTTGATAAATTTGTCCGAGCCCACCGCTAGCCAAAATTGTGTGGTAGGCATAATGATTTTCCACTTTATCATTTGCTATGGCTTGCACCCCATAGCATTTGTTTTTTTCAACTAGCAATTGTATTACCATGCAGTCTTCAATCAGAGTTATGTTTCTGGAATTTTGCACTTTATTAATAAGCACATCTTCAACACTTTTGCCGGTATAGTCACCTACATAAGCAATTCTTCTTTGGCTATGACCACCTTCTTTTGCTAACTTTAATGTGTGGTCGGCATTGCTTTCAAAAGGAACACCAAGCTCACGCAACTTTGTAATAGCCATTTTGCTGTGTTTGGCTAAATACTCAACCGCCTTTTTGTTATTGTGAAAAGCTCCTGCTGTTATTGTGTCTTCAACATGTTGTTTTATGCTATCGCTTGGGGCAAGCACACCAGCAATGCCTCCTTGCGCCCAACTGGTGCTACATGTGCTTGCTTTGCTTTTTGTAAGCAAAAGCACTGTGCCGTTTTTGGAGCAGTTTAAGGCGGAATTTAGGCCTGCTATGCCTGTACCAATAATTAGGTAGTCGTAAATTTTCATTTTAGTTGTTCCAAAATTTGTTGCACTTTTTTTTCAACATCTAAATGCGGATTGTTTGTGGTCAATTCAACATTAATAATTATATCAGCAGATGATAAATATTGCTCTTGTCTTTCTTGCCACACAACTTCTAGTTCCTCAGTTATTGTTTGGCCAGTGAGTGAAGGGCGTTGGGTAGAATGAAGTATGCGTTGTGCTAAAATTTCTGGTCTTGCTTGAAGTAGCACAATCGTACCGTTTTTTCTTAGGTTGATGATGTTTTTGGCATCTAATACAACGCCCCCACCAGTTGCTATTATCAAATTTGAATGTGGGCTAAAGTCTTTTACTATTTCTGCTTCTAGTTTTCTAAAGTGCTCCCAGCCATGTTGTTCTACAATTTCGGGTATGCTTTGCTTTGCTTTTTTAGTGAGTTCTAAATCTAAATCGACAAATTTTTTTTTGAGCTTTTGCGCTAAAACTTTGGCAATTTGTGTTTTGCCACTGCCTCTCATGCCAATTAGTACAATATTTTTCATATAGTTAGTTGTAGAGACTCTAAGTCGGCCCAAAAGGTTGGATAACTTTTTTGTACACAGTTTGGATTGATGATTTTTAAACCTTTAACAACTGTTGCAAGGCATCCAAAGCTCATAGCAATTATGTGATCATGATATGTTTCAATTTCTATACCATTTGCTGCTTTGCTAATGGCATCTATGATTGCGTTTTTGTTTCCCCAAATGCTGATACTGTCACTAGTTGTTTTGGTCTTAACGCCAATTTTATTTAATTCGTTTTCTAAGGCTTGAAGTCTATCAGTTTCTTTAATGCGTAAATTGGCTACATTAGTGATTTTGGTTTCGCCTTCTGTGAGTGCAGCCAAAATGGCCATGGTTGGAACCATATCAGGGATATCGTTCATGTCTATTTGTGGGATGTTAATAATGTTTTCGCTTCCACAAATTGTAATTTCATTTTTGCCATATTCAATTTTGGCGCCGCTTTTTATTAAAACATCCAAAAACCGCTTATCTCCTTGTGGCGAATTTGGGTTTAAATTTTTTAGGGTAATTTTTGTGTTATGTAAAAGTGCTAGTAGTGCAAAATAGCTTGCAGACGAGTAATCTCCTTCTACAATATAATTTTGCGCAATATATGTTTGGCCACATTTGATATTAAAACTTTCATAATTATTGTTAACAATTTCTACACCAAACTCTTTGAGTAATTGAATTGTGATATCAACATAGGGTTTAGAAGTTAATTCACCTATGATGTTGATTTGCGTTTCTAGTTCACAACATTTGCCTGCAATCATTAAAAGGGCCGAAATGTATTGACTACTAATTGAGCCATCAATATTTATTTTGCCTCCCTTAAATTTCCCGCCTTTTTTGTGAATGGGTGGGCAGTTGTTGATGCACTCAATTTTTACACCTGTTTGTTTTAAGGCTTCCACCAATTCATTAATTGGTCGTTTTTGCATGTGCTCATCACCAGTTATAGTGTATTCGTTTTCGTTGATACAGCAGGCAGCGGTTAAAAATCTCACTGCTGTTCCCGCATTGCCCAAAAATATTTCTTCATCACATTTGGCAAATTCTCCAGTACTTTGTATTGTAAAAGTGTTTTCGTCTTGCGTAATGTTAACTCCTAGTAGTTTTAAGGCTTTACTCATAAATACTGTGTCGTCGCTGAGTAAGCAATTTTGCAGTGTGCTTGTGCCATTGCAAAGTGAGGCAAGTAATAAGGCTCTGTTGGTGCCACTTTTTGACCCTGGGATGTTGATTGTTGCTTCAGGCATTCAGAGCTTTTATAATTTCTAAATCGCTAAAATTTTCTATCTTGGCTTTACCAATTTTGTTGGGAATAGCAAAAGTTGCTTGTTTAGATACTTTCTTTTTGTCGTTTTTGATAAGTTCTATAATTTTTTTTGATTGTGTGCAGAGTTTATGCTCTATTGGTAGCTTAAAATAAGTGAATAAATTTTTTATTCTTTCGTTGTCTGAGGGAGAAAGTTTTTTATTGAGATTATTCTCTTTTATCATGCCAATGCTGATTGCTTCGCCATGTAGTAATTTGTAATCTGATAGTGTTTCTATGGCGTGTCCAATAGTGTGACCATAGTTGAGTGTCATTCTTAATCCGCTCTCTTTTTCATCTTTTTCTACAATAGTCTTTTTAATGATGCATGATCTATTTATTAGTTCAATTAAAGTTTGAGTGTCTCGGTTTTTTATTTTCAGCTTTTCTTTTTCAATCCAACTAAAATATTTCGCATCTGCAATAATTCCATGCTTGATGATTTCGGCCATGCCATTGTTAAATTCTCTTTCTGGTAAACTTTTTAGATACACAACATTAATAAAAATGGCTTTTGGTTGCTGAAAAGTGCCAACTAGATTTTTACCTGCACTTAAATCCACGCCGGTTTTACCGCCGATACTAGAATCTACCATTGCCAATAGCGAACTTGGCATTTGAATATAAGGCATTCCGCGCATAAAAATAGACGCGGTAAAACCGGCTATATCTCCGGTAATACCGCCACCCAGTGCAATGACAATGTCTTTGCGATTAAAACCGGCTTTAAGCATTTTTTCGCATAGTTGTTCAACTGTTTGCAGGTTTTTATTTTTTTCGCCTCCAGTAAAGCTTATTACTTTACTAGTGATTTTAGTTTTGTTTAGCTGTGTACTAAGTTTGTCACCAAATAATTTTGCTGTTTTAGTGTCGCTAATAATACAAACTTTTGAATTTCTATATTGCTTGTTAACAAATTCTTCTAATTCGGCAATTAGGTAATCACCAACAAAAATGTTGTAGGAGTCATCAATGTGCTTTTTTAGTTTTACTTGTGTTTTCAGCATTACAATTTATTAGTTTTTAGCTGGCATATTCTTTCCTACTACTTCTGCTAATGGCTTAAGTTCATCCATCATTTTACTAAAATCAGCTGGCAAAATTGCTTGTGCTCCATCACAAAGTGCTTCTTCGGGCTTTGGATGCACATCAATTAAAAATCCATCTGCGCCACATACTAAAGCTGCTTTTGTCATTGCTGGCACCAAGCTTGGTTTACCTGTTGCGTGGCTTGGATCAACAATAATTGGTAAATGGCTCAATTCTTTAATTAATGGAACTGTTGCTAAAGCCAAGGTGTTCCGCACTTCGGTTTCAAAAGTACGGATTCCTCTTTCACACAAAATAACATTTGGATTTCCGTTTAACAAAATGTATTCGGCGGCCAATAAAAACTCTTCAATAGTTGCACTCATACCTCGTTTTAGCACAACTGGATGTTTTGTTTTACCAATCTCAGTAAGCAAATTAAAGTTTTGCATGTTACGAGTTCCAATTTGCAAAATATCTGAGTATTTGCAAACTAATTCTACATCACGCGGATCTACAACTTCTGTTACCGTTACCATGTTGTATTTGTCCGCTACTTTACGAAGCATTTTTAAGCCAGGCTCACCAAGACCTTGAAATGAGTAAGGCCCACTTCGTGGCTTAAATGCTCCACCTCTTAAGATTTTAACGCCAGTTTTTGCAACCGCTTCTGTTGCCATTTCTAGCTGTTCTTCGCTTTCTACAGCGCATGGACCTGCCATACAAGCAAAAGTTTTTCCACCAATTTCAACATCTTTTACTTTAATAATTGTGTCTTCGTGCTTGGTTTCACGGCTCACCAGCTTGTAAGGTTTTAAAACAGACATAACATCCGAAACCTCAGGCATAGCACTAATGTGATTGGTGCTTAAAATGCGTTCATCTCCAATTACAGCAATTACTGTGCGTTCTGTGCCATACATTGGCATCGGCTTTAAGCCGTTTTTTTCAATTTCCTTAATTACTTTTTCAATATTTGCGCTTTGTGCATTGCGCTTCATTACAATAATCATGTCTTTTGTGGTTATGGTTTTAATAGGGATAAATGTTACTTTGCCAGGGTAACTTTTTGTCGAAAATTTGTTTAACTGCTAACTTGCCAGCTTTGATCTGCGGTGATTTTAACATGTCTATGTGGTTAAATGTATAAAAAAAACCTTATCCGCAGGTGATAAGGAGTTTGTTGGTATGAAAATTGGTTTAACTCTTTATGAACCTGCTAATAAGTTTATTAAAAAAGTACCAAAAATATGTGAATCCATTTTGGTTGGCAATTGCCGCTACTTTTACTTTACTTGTTTCGCGCATAAAAAATTTAACTTACTGCAGTTTATCATCTAATATAGCTGTGGTCAATTTACAATTTATATTCAAAATGATTGATACACATGCACATTTAATGTTGCCAGAGTTTAATGAAGATAGGGAAGATGTGATTAATAGGGCTTTTGATGCGGGCTTAAGCAGAATTCTGAATCTTGGGTGCTCAATACCTACCAGTACGGCTTCGGATGAATTTAGTGATAAATACGAGAACATCTATGGATCGCTTGGCGTGCATCCATATGATGCGGTAGAGGTTACAGATGAATTGATGGACGCTTACGCAAAAAGTTTTAAGGCGAATGAAAAGCTTGTAACAGTGGGGGAGACGGGACTTGATTTTCATCGGGAAGGGAGTTTGATTGAGCCGCAAAAGCAGGCTTTAATTAAGCATTTTGAGTTAGCACGCCAGCTTGATTTGCCGGTTATTATTCACTCGCGTGAGGCTAAGGAAGCCACTTTGGAGGTTTTGGATTTGTTTCCAGGACTGCGAGGTGTGGTGCATTGTTTTTCTTATGATTTGGATTACGCAAAAGAGCTATGGCAAAGGGGAATTATGACTTCGTTTACAGGAATTATCACTTATCCTAATGCACAAGAACTAGTGAAGGTTTTGGCGGAGGCACCCAAGCATATGGTTATGACCGAGACCGATAGCCCTTATTTGGCTCCACAAAAGCACAGGGGGCAACGTAACGAGCCGGCTTTTGTGGTTGAAGTGATTGCAAAAATTGCGGAAATTTGGGAAAAGCCTTTTGATGAAGTTGTTGATATTACAACTAAAAACACCTTAAATTTTTTCAATCGAATGAAGTAATTTAAGCTTCTCTTTCAACAAATAAGATGCCGCTGGTGTGTTCTATTTTTTGCATCATATGGTAAAGTCTTTCAAAATTGCTAACTGTTACAGAAATTGAAACCATTGAAGTTTGCTTCGCGTTATCTGGTTTGGTGACTACTTTTTCGATGTTTGTGTCTACATCTACAATCTTATCAGTTACACTTTTTAGCATGCCAACTTGATTAACGCACCTTAGATTGATTTTTGCAGAATACATTTTGTTTGAATTTGGTTGTAGTAAAAGTTCTTCTTCACTAAAAACTCTGGTGATTATGCTCTTTCCTTTTTGCATACCTCTACCTACTTGTATATATAATTCATCAATTGTGGCGAGATTGAATTTGTCTTTAACTCTTTTTTCTATGGTTTTTTCTTGAGTTCGCCAAGTGTTGCTAAATAGTTGTTTGAGTAATCTTTGTATTTCGTATTTGCCTGAGGATTTTTGCTCTTCTACAGGTAGTTTTTTTAAATAATTTTGAATTGCACTCCTTGCCTTTTGTGAATGCACATAATTTATCCAATCTAGTTGCGGGCCTGGTGCGTGTTGAATAGTTTTAATGTCTACCGTATCTCCTGTTTGCAAAACATAGTAATACGGAACTTTATTTTGGTTTACATAAGCCTGTAAATAGTGATTTCCAGTATAAGAACTAATATGATACGCCGCATCTATGCAGGTAGAAAACTTTGGGAGGTTAAGAATTTTACCTTTGTTGGTAAAAATTAAAATACTTTTGCCTAAATTGTTGCCTTTTAGACCTTTAATAAGCAAGTTTTCATTGGTTGAAAATGTTTCATCGGTGCTGGTTTTAAGCCAGTCGTAAGCCAGTTTGTTTGTGAATTTGCTTTGCGATTTAACAATTGAAATTTGTTGCTGTTTTAAAAACTCGGGTGCAGTTATTTGAAACAAACAAATGTGTTCATTTGGTCCAAAAACAGTTGTATGCAAAGCTTGGTAACCATTGATTTTGGGCAAAGAAATGTAATCTTTAAAGCTTTGATTTTGTGGCTTCCACAATGAATGAATCAGTCCAAGCATTCTGTAACAGTCACGCTTATCATTTACAATGATTTGAAAAGATATAATGTCTTTTAGAGAATTAGAATTGAATTTTTTCTTTTGTTTGCGATAAATTTCGTAAAGATTTTTTTCCTTTATTTCAATTACATGCGTTATGCCAGCAGTTTTGGCTACATTCTCAAGTGTTTGTTTAATTCTGTTAATGTGATCATCATTTAGTGCGAGCTTATTGTTTTTGTAGAGCGCAATTTTTTGATATTCTTGGAATTGCAAAATTTCGAAGGCTTTATCTTCCAACTGTTGATGCAATGTCCACAAGCCTAAAAGTTCCGCTAAAGGAGCATGCACATCTAAAGTTTCTCGCGCTAGTTCCTCTATAGTGGCATTGGTCATTGATTTTCTCACTTCCAGTTTTGCTAAACGGGTAGCCAGTTT
>JBGAUX010000040.1:0-9782 GCA_044228405.1 Candidatus Altimarinota bacterium
GCAAAAATATTTTTGTAGTCGTCTAAAACAAGTAAACCTTCGTCATTAATTTTCACAAATTTAATTTCAAGCTCTAGCTCTTCCTTTAGCCTAAACCAAGGCACAAAATTGCTATGATGTTCCATTTCGGTTAACACAATTACATCTCCTTTTTTCAAGAATTTTCTTCCCCAACTGTAGGCAACTAAATTAATACTTTCGGTTGTGCCACTTGTAAAAATAATTTCTTCCAAGTGTTGAGCGTTAATAAATTGCTTAACTTGTTCACGCACATTTTCGTAGCTCGCAGTGGATTCTTCGCTTAAAGTGTAAATGCCTCGATGAATATTTGCGTTTGTATTAGTGTAGTAATTCATTAAACTTTCAATCACTTGCTTTGGCTTTTGCGTAGTAGCATTGCTGTCTAAATACACCAAAGGTCGACCGTCAATTTTGCGCTCCAATAGTGGGAAATCCTGCTTGATAAGTTTTGCATCCAACATTAAATTTCAATTAAAATATCTTCTCCTTCAATTGTAACGGGATATTTTTTGAGTGGTAAAACGGCTGGCAATGTAGTTGGTTTGCCAGTGGTCACATCAAATTTGGCGCCATGCCAAGGACATTCTATCTCGCACCCTTCTAATAATCCTGCCGATAAAGATGCTTGTTGATGAGTACAAATGTCGCCCACAGCGTGAAAGTTGCCTGCAATGTTGGCCAACATAATGGCTTGTCCTTCAATCATAAAGCGCTTTTTTTCGCCTACTGCAACTTCATTTTTATCTGCTATTCTTACTAACATTAGAATGTTTTTAAAAAATTATCTTTAACTTTGCTTTGCAAATCTTGGTCTTTTATTTGAGCGATTAAGCTTGAAAAAAAACCTTTCAAAATTATTTTTTTAGCTGTTTGCCTATCAATTCCTCGGCTCTCCATATAAAAAAGTTGGTCTTCACTTAGCTTTCCAATGGCAGCCGCGTGTGAAGCTTTTACATCGTTGTTTAAAATTTCGAGCTCAGGCTGCCCTTCACAATTGGCTTGTTTGCTTAGTAAAACCACTCTTTGCTCTAAGTGTGCGCTAGATAGTGGAGCAGTTTTTTCAATTTTAATTAATCCCTGAAACGCATTAAAAGCAGTATCTTGCAATGCGCCTCTAACTTTTACATCGCTAAAAGAGCTTGGCCCAATGTGATCTACAAAAACTTTTACTTTGTGATTGCTACTATTTTTGCCAAAAAATACACCGATAAAATTAAGGTTTGCGCCTTTTTCTAATACAAATCTCATTTTCTTTTGCAAATTTTCCAGCGCTGGTTGCGTTTTGGAATACAATCCCAAAACCATTACATAATTTAAAGTAGAATTTTCTTTTAAAATAACCTCGGTGCTGGTTTGCAGATTGTCTTTGCCTTGCGAAGAATCGGCAGACATCAAATCCCACTCACAAACATTTTGAGTTTCGTTTTCGTCAAGTACGAGGTTTAAATTTTGGTTTATTGATGTGATTGTTGCTGTCATTTTGATGTTTAATTAACCAATTGAGCCTTCCATTTCCAACTCAATTAATCGATTGAGCTCCACTGCATACTCCATCGGCAGGGTTTTAACAATCGGCTCAATAAAGCCATTTACAAGCATAGAAGATGCTGTGTCGGTGTCAATTCCACGGCTTTGCAAATAAAATAATTGCTCTTCGCTTATTTGACTCACAGTTGCTTCGTGCGCAACTTCAACTTCGTCTTCATGAATTTTAACAATTGGATAAGTATCTGAGCGAGAAAATTCATCTAGCAAAAGTGCATCACATTGCACGCTGGACTTGGAATTAGTGGCGCCCGGCATAATTTCTATTAAGCCTCTATATGTGCCCACTCCTCCTTTTTGGCTGATTGATTTTGCAATAATTCGTGATGATGTGTCGGGCGCACAGTGCACAATTTTGGCTCCGGTATCTAATGTTTGGTCTTCACCAGAAAATGCGAGTGAAAGCACTTCGCCACGCGCGCCGCGGCCCATTAAGTAAACCGCAGGATACTTTTGTGTAACTTTGCTACCAACGTTGCCGTCAATCCACTCAACTAGAGCGTCTTCGTAGGCCGCGGCGCGCTTTGTTACCAGGTTGTAAACATTCTTAGACCAGTTTTGAATAGTGGTATAGCGAATTCTAGCTCCTTTTAAAGCAATCAGCTCAACTACCGCACTATGCAATGAATCACTTGAGTAAACTGGTGCACTGCATCCTTCAATATAATGAACATAAGAACCTTCGTCCGCAATAATCAAAGTGCGTTCAAACTGACCCATGTTTTCGGTATTAATGCGGAAATAAGCCTGCAAAGGCAGATCCACTTTTACGCCTTTCGGCACATAAATAAAACTTCCACCACTCCAAACAGCTGTGTTTAAAGCCGCAAACTTGTTGTCTCCCGCAGGAATAATTGTCCCAAAATACTTTTCCATAATTTCCGGGCATTCGTGCACGGCTTGATCCATATTCAAAAACTTCACACCTTTATCTTCAAGACTTTTTTGCAAATTATGATACAAAACTTCGGACTCGTATTGTGCTCCTACACCAGCCAAAAAACTTCGCTCAGCCTCGGGAATACCTAATTTTTCAAAAGTATCTTTAATATTATCTGGCACATCATCCCAAGTGCGAGCCATTTTATCCGAAGGCTGCACATAGTAATGAATGTCATCAAAAAACACTCCAGACAAATCTGGGCCCCACTTAGGCATTGGCTTCTTTTTAAACCATTCGTAAGCGTGTAATCGTCTTTTTAATAACCATTCGGGTTCATTTTTTTTCGCAGAAATTAAACGCACAGTTTCTTCTGTTAAGCCTCGTCCTGATTTGTAATGATAATTTTCTTCATCATGAAATCCAAACTTATAATCCTCTTTTTGAATTGTTGCTGGTTTTGTCATATTATTTGATTAAATTCTCGTAGCCTTCCTGTTCAATTTTCGTTGCCAGCTCCTTTCCTTGCGCCGAAAGCGCTATTTTTCCTTCTTTCATAACATGAATGTAATCGGGCTTTAAGTACTCCAAAATACGCGGATAATGTGTAATAACTAAAATTCCTGCGGTGCTACGTTGTAAGTTTATCTGTTCACAAACCAGCTTGAGTGCGTCAACATCCAAACCAGAATCTGTTTCATCAAGTATAACAATTTTTGGCTTTAAAACAGCCATTTGTAAGATTTCAGCCTTCTTTTTTTCACCACCAGAAAAACCGTCATTGGCATATCTATCCAAAAATGTTACTGGAATTTTTAACTCTTTAATCGCCGGCTTCATAATTTTGTTGCGGAAATGCAAAGGGTTAACACTTTCACCTGTATAAGCGTTGTACGAAGCGCGAATTAGACTCTCCAAAGTTACTCCGGGCAGTGCGCTTGGATACTGAAATGATAAAAATATACCGCTTCTAGCTCTTTCGTGTGGCTCCATAGCCAAAATATCCTTGTCGTTTAATGTTACTTTGCCTTTTTCTACTTCATATTTAGGGTGCCCCATAATGCTAAAAGCCAATGTGCTTTTACCAGAGCCATTTGGGCCCATTAAACAATGTACTTCACCGGTTTTAATTTCCAAAGAAAGTCCCTTCAAAATTTCTTTCTTTTCTTCTTCATGATTATTATCATGAGTGATTTTTACATGAAGATCCTGAATTTTAAGATGATTGGTCATGATTTTTTTTGATTGATTAGATCGCTAACTGTGTAAGCGTTAATTACTTCTCCTATTTTTCCATGTACTTCGGCCCAAAAGTTGCGAGTGTTACAAACTGCATGGCTTTGGCAGGTGTTTTTATCTATCTGTAAACACTTTACTGGTGCTAAATCTTCCTCGTAGGCCCCAATTACTTCGGCTAAACCTATTTTGTTAAGATCTTTTTTGAGTGAGTAGCCGCCGTTTACGCCCTGCACACTATTCACTATTCCCGCTTTTTTAAGCGGAATAATAATTTTGCCTAAAAACTTATAGGGCAATTTTTTGCTTTCCGATACTTTTCGCAATGAAACATGTTGTCCCCGCGGAATTTCCGCCAAGGCTGCAATCAACAGTAAGCCGTAATCTACCTCTTTTGTGAAATGCAACATATATACTACTAAAGTGGTAGTATATTAGGAAGTTTTTCCCTTTTATTCAAGGGAATTATAGTAAAAAGCTTATAAAAGAGTGTTTTTAGGTTTAATCTCAATCTTTTCCCATTTTTTAACCTTTAAAGCGCTAGCTGCTGCAACCTGCTCGGCCTTTTGCTTACTAGACTCTGTGCCTTCGGCAATTAGCTCTTCGCCAATGTAAAGCCCCATAGTAAAGGCTTTATTGTGGTCTGGGCCTTCATCCTTAAGCAGATGATAAATTGGGGTAACATTCAATTTATCCTGACAAATTTCTTGAAAGCGTGATTTTGGATCAATGTGTAAGCCCTTTTCCAAAATTTCTTCGAGGTATTTTAAAATGAATTTTTTAATAAATGCCTTTGCCGGGCCATAGCCTTTATCCAAATAAATCGCTCCAATTACAGCTTCAACTGCATTTGCCAAAATATAATTCTTATCTCGTCCTCCCCCATTTTCTTCGCCTTTGCTTAACTTTAAGTATTGCCCTAACTCCAAATCTCGGCCTACTTGAGCCAAATGTTTACCTTTTACTAAAGCCGACCGCCAATTTGTTAAAACACCTTCTGGTTGAGTTGGATAACTTTTGTACAAGTATTCTGTTACTACAAGCTCTAAAACGGCATCACCTAAAAATTCCATTCTCTCGTTGGAGTTAATCCCCTCTTCGCGATGTTCATTCACATAAGATTTGTGCACAAAAGCATTATGGAGCAAGGCCCCCTCTTTAAAGTCTGTTCCAATTTTTTCTTGAAATTTTTTCATTACTTTTTATTTAAGATTTTGTTCTTGGCGTGATTTTTTTATGTCCATACTAGCACATTGTGATTTCATTATTGAACTTAAAACGCCATTAATAAACTTGGGTGAATTATAATCTCCAAATGATTTAGCTACTTCAATAGCCTCATTTATGGCTACAACTGGAGGAACATTGGCAGAAAAACCTACTTCTGCTGTGCCAATTTCTAAAACCGCACGATCAATTGGGGCAATTTTATCTAGTGGCCATTCTGGGGCAAATTCGGTAATTAAATTTTCAATATCTGTTTGATGAGTTACATACAAATCCAAAAGAGCACGAGAAAATTCCATATCGGCTTTTTTATCGCCAAATTCCTTCAACATGTATTCGTGAATCTCTTTTATCTCTCCACCGTGGAACTCATAGGCAAATAAAGTTTGCATCACTATCACTCTCGCTAAATGCCTAAAAGAAGGGGCCATAATTGTCAACTCTGTTAAGCCTTTATTTTTGTGATCGCTTTATCTACTTTACCTTTCATATCTAAAATCTGTTTTCCGTTGTATTGTCCACACTCTTTACAAACTTGGTGGCTCATTTTAGTAGCATTACAGTTTTTACACTTAGTTAAAACCACTTTGTTAAGTAGTTTCTTTTGAGTTGCTTTAACAAAAGATGTGAATCTTCTACGCGTTCTCGCTTTTGAGGTCTTCTTTTTTGGTACTGGATGCTTAGCCATGTTTATTGATTATTTAAATTGTTCCACATATCTTTTAAATCGCTTAAGGGCTTTTTGTGGTTTGTATCGGTTGGTACATTTACATGTTCGCAATCTCCTTCGTTGAGATCTTTACAACAAAGCTCACAGGTGCCTTTACAGCCAGGAAAGCATACTAAAACTATGGGAAAATGCAAGATAATTTCTTGTCTTAGTGCTTCGTTGGCATTTAACTCCATAGTTTTGGGGTCAATGGCCATTTCATCAATGTATACAATGTCTTTAGGGTCTATGTAAAAACTTCGGCTTGCCTGTGCAATTTTTAGCTCTGCAGAAAATCTTTTTAGGCACTTAAAACAGGTAACTTCTATGAAGACATTCATGTTCTCAAAAAACACTTCAATTGCCCTATCTGCTCGCACAAGCCTTACATTTCCTGATAGTTTACCTAAAGGCTTGGGTTCGCACTGGTCGTCGGGCGCATCTATAAAAGGCAATTCCACCTCAATGCTATGAATTTCTTCCGAACCACCTTGCCTTCTTAGCAGGGCAGCAACATGAAATTTAAGTTCTGGCAGATTGTATGTGAGTTCTTGCTCCATATATTAATCGCGTCTTAAAGCCATTAAAAGCCTTAAAACATAGATAAATAAATTGAAAATATCTAAATACAAAGAAATTGCTGCTTCGATATATCTATCTTCCGACATTTCACGAATACGACGAAAATCATACATGGCATAGGCGCTAAAAAGCATTACACCTAGCGCGGAAAAGCCAATTTCAAAATTATTGCTCCATGGCACAAAAATTCCAACTACTCCAACCACAATCATGCCAATTAATGCCATCAACAAAAATCCACCTAAACCCTGTAGCGACCTTTGAGTTGTCCAACCTACTAAACCAGATGCTGTAAACATTAAACCTGTTACTGATAGTGCTTTAATTACTAACTCTGGGCTTTGCATTTGAATAATTACCGAGCTTATTAAAGGTGCAATTGTTACACCCGTAATAAATGTGAAAAGAGAGAATAGAAAATAGTTTAAGGGCACTTTTTGGCTCCAAGCTTTTGATGTGAAAATGAGGACTAATTCAACTGCAAACAAAGCCCACATTAGCGCAGGTGTTGCAAAGAAAAAGTCGTTAAAGTAATTCATGCCAAGGTAAGTTCCAAGTGCAGAAACCAAAATTCCAAGCGAAAAAGTGAACATCACTTTGCCAAAAAAAGTTGTTTTTACATTACTGTAAACTACTGGTCTTTCTTGAATATCCATTGCGTGTGTATTTAAAATTTGAGGCTTAATAATAGCACCAGTTGCAAAAACTAGCAATAAATCAGGCTTGAACCTCAATTATAAAACGCTCTTCATGGCAAAGGCAAAATCATCTAGCTGCCAACGAATTTCTTCCAAACATTTCCAGTTACCATTGGGGCATTGGGATAATCTTTTGGTATAAGCACGGTAGATTTTTAATTCTTCGGTGCGTTCTGCTATTTTCAGTTCGTCTTCAAGCCACGAAAAACTACGCTCCAAGCGAGATTCTTCCCTTTGCCAGTCGGCATCGTAGGTATTGTTTGTGGCGCTCGAGTCTTCTTGAACGCTTACTTGATTGTCGTCTGTGGAGGCTTCGGTGGGTGCTTCTGTGGGTGCTTCGGCATCCCTGGCTTCGGCGGCATCGGCTGGTGCAACCTCTATTTGTTGGCTTTGTTCAGGCTTTTGTGCGTTATTTAACAGCAAAACTCCACCTAAAATAATAAGTAAGATGCCACACACTATATATTTTGTTCTCTCCGAAATAGCCATTTTATTTTTGTTATCCCATTATTATACAGGAAAAACGGCTAAAATTCAATTAAAGAGCTTACACTAAAAGCTTTCTTCCACCTTCCCAGCCTTGTTGTCTTTGTGGGTTTACAGAGGTAGGAACTACGGCTCTTGGCGGTCGTGGTGGCGTTATTGTTACTCCAGGACCTCTTCCACCTGGCACTCTCACTACAGTACGCAAGTTACCAGCTGTTTGGGAGCGAGTCCCGTTAACTAATTCGCCTGCGCCTTTTGCTAACGACTGTTGATCAGCGTCAGTTCCTTCGACTAATTGTAAGTTTTCTAAATTCATTGGTGTCGATTTTAGACACCAAATGACTTTTAGTCAAGAAACTTTTCTACGTACTTTTTGAAGTTGTCTAAAATCGACTGCCAGCCTGCTTTTTGCATTTCCAAAGAATTCTCGTTTTCAGCATCAAAATCAATTGTGATAGTGGTTTTGCCGTCGATTTCAGTGAAGCTTGTTTTCACTTTCCTACCGTCGGCCATTGAATATTCAATCAAATCATGAGTTTGCACTTCATCATAAACACCTTCAAAATCAAATCCTGCACTGCCGTCTTTAGCTTCCATTCTATATACAAATTTACCCCCTTTGCGTAAGTCATTTTCTGCTCGAGGTGTAAACCAATCTGCAGATGCATTATTCCATTGCATCACATCTTCTGGATTTGTGTACAGTGGCCAGACTTTTTCAAGAGGTGCGTTTATTGTTGCTTCAACTGTAATAACTTGAGACATATTTATTTTGATTATTTTAATTTTGCATAGGTCTACTTGGCTGCATAACGCTTAAACGGTTACCTTCCGTGTCTAAAAAAGAAACATAGACGCCGTATCCCGGAATATCCATCTTGTCATTAAGGATTTTTCCGCCTGCATCTATGATTTTATCCATAGCGTCATCAATATCCTCAACTCCAATTACTAAAGATGGATGATACTCGTTACCGTCGTCTTTTGGCTCGTAAAAGCCACCATTAATTGCACCTGGCTTTTTTAACATGCCATCGGAATCGGTTTCGGCAGTAGTTACCAAAACATAATTTCCCATTTCTTCGCCTAGCTGATTTGTTTCCCAACCAAATGCGCTATTATAAAATGAAGACATTCTCTTCCTATCTTTGGCCGGCATTTCAAAATGAACTACTGAACTTTTTTTCATGGTATCGGGGTTAAAGAAATAGTTCTATCTATGAAAGAATAATATTCCTTTTGGCACGTAATATCAAATATATAACGATTCCATTTCCAATAATTCCGTTTAAAATAGGGCTTACAAACGCTATCCAGTCTGCGGGGAAATTTGCCACTAGTGAGAATGTAGCAAAAATATATGCAACAACAGCAACTGCCCAAGAAGCATGGTTTTCTTTGGCATATCCTTTAATTAAACCTACATATGTTGGAATGTAGCCAATAACATAAATTGCCTGCAAAGCGAGATTTGCTATACGAGCGTTATCACTCATTTGCCAGTAAATTCCTACCAAAATTGCTAAAACAAAGGTAGCAATTTCCAGGGGATGAATTTTGGTGAATTTGCCTTTAAATAGAGAATAAACCAAAACTGCAAACAAGCATGCAGTGATTACAATTACAAAAAGACTTTGCCAAATATTGCTTTGAACAACAGAAAAATAAGTAAAACTATTAATTACGCTAGCCAGAAAGAATATTAACCAAGAAACTGGATTGGGTGTTGAATCACCTTTTGCCATTTGCCTAAAGTACATTGCGTAGGCTACTAGCGCGAAAACGCCCGAAAGTGTTCCAAAAATTTGTGATAATAGCATGTGTTGATGTTATTGCCCTGAACTAACTTGTGGACCTAAAGTTTTGGTAATTTCTGGGCAAAGATTTTCCAGTCGTTGGAATCATCTTCTTTATAATTACCACAGTGCATGAATCCGTTTCTTACTGCAGCTTTTAATGAACGTGGATTTTTGGCGGAAATCCCTGTTAATATGTATTCTACCGACTTCGAAGTGTGAGTAATTAGGCCTGTTAGTGCCTGATGCAATTTAACATCTAGCCCTTGCCCTTTAAATGCACTGTCTAAACATATTTGAGCAATAATTACACTATTATCGGTGTCAAAAGGTCTTTCGCATACGGTGAGCCCACCAATCCCTTTCAAATAATTTTCAAAGAAACCTGTTTCTGCTGCGGTTTTTAATGAAATAGGAATCTCATAACCGACTACATTATCGTCTGCATTTACGGCAACCACAATGCCAATTTCTTCACGAAGTTTGTTTAATAATTCAATTGTAGTTTCAAAGCTAACATAGCCTTGTGCTTGGCGTTCTTCTGAATCCGTTACCATCCTCGCGGAACTGCGCCCCTGCAAAGCCAGAATTTGCGTTATGTG
>JBGAUX010000041.1:0-9370 GCA_044228405.1 Candidatus Altimarinota bacterium
CGATAGTTCCTTCTTTCGAAAGGTGACAATCTACATCTACCCTTTGAAGTCATCACAACTGCTCCCTGCTCAACAGCCGGCTTACATAGTGGCGGAAATGTAACACCATTACCCATTATAGAAGCCACACCTTTTAACGCTCCAGCACGATGGAAAACCACGCCCAGCCCATAATCCTTAGAATGCTGCTCTCCATCTCGCCCCTGCCAATTTGCAGTTGCTAACGGATAATGAAAATCAACTTTCTCTCCCTTAAAAAGCCTAGTCAATCCAGAAAATTGCTCCAATGCCTCACCTTCTAATTTTTGTTTACCAAGCATACAAAATTCACAAAGACCATATTTTACAATTTTACACGAAAAAGTCAAGCTTGCGCTTACACCTAAAATCCAAGACTTGAAGTTTGTAAAAACCACCATTTCTAATTAAAATAAATATATGAATACATGTAAAAAGTGCAATAATAACTTTCAAGTAACAGAAAAGGATAAAAATTTCCTCCAAAAATTTTCTGTTCCCGAGCCTCAGTTTTGTCCTCACTGTAGACAACAAAGACGACTCTCATTTCGCAACGAAAGAGCTCTATATCACAGAAGATGTGACTCAACCGGAGAAGACATTATTTCCATTTACAGCCAAGAATCACCCTACAAAGCTTATTCTCCTCAAGCATGGTGGAGCGACAAATGGGACCCCAAAAGCTATGGTCGTGATTTTGATTTCAACAGATCATTCTTTGAACAATTCGCAGAGCTAAAAAAAGCGGTTCCCCATTTGTCGCTCCATGTTACCAGCAATGAAAATTCTGATTACATCAACCTATCTGGCTACAATAAAGACTGTCATTTAATATTTGCTGCGGAATATGATGAAAACTGCTTGTATGGTACACAAATAATTAAATCACAAAATTGTGTCGACACCCTAAACTGCTTCGATTCTAAATATTGCTACGAAGTGATAGAAGCTCATTCATGTTATCAACTAATGTATTCACAAGACTGTAAAAATTGTAATGAGAGTATGTTTTTATATAATTGTCGCAATTCCTCAAATTGTCTATTTTCATCAAATCTCAACAACAAACAATATTACATATTTAACAAACCACATACCAAAGAGGAGTTTTTGGCTAAAAAAGAAGAGATTATGCAACAAATTGCCGATGGAAAATTGAATGAACTTCGTCAAGAATTCGCAAAACTCAAATTTAATACGATACACAGAGACTTAAGCATGATTAGTTGTGAAAACAGCATTGGCAATTATTTGCTAAACTGCAAAAATACAGAAATTTGTTTTGATATAACCAATGGTGAAGATTGTCGTTTTGTAACAACTGGCTATCAAATTAAAGATATTATGGATGTTTGTCATACTACAGAAGCAGAGCTTGCCTACGAAGGAATGAGCATAGGCTACAAATCTTATAACATCCTGTTCGCAAACGGTGCCTGGACTACAAATAATGCCATTTATGTAGACAATGTACATTCATGTTCAAATGTTTTTGGATGTTCCAATCTTCGTAATTCCGAATACTGTATTTTAAATAAGCAATACAGCAAAGAAGAATACGAAACCATGGTAGGCAAAATTATTGAGCACATGAAAAAAACAGGAGAATGGGGTGAGTACTTTCCTGCCTCAATCAGCCCTTTCAAATATGAAGATACTGTAGCCAACGATTACTTTCCTATAATAGAAAAAACAACCAAATATCAAGGAGAAATACCAGCAAACAGCCAAATATGTGAAATTACTGGTAGGCCATTTAAGCTTGTAGAAGCCGAAGAAAAATTCTACCAAACCATGCATCTCCCTAAACCAACCAAACATCCAGATCAAAGACATAAAGAAAGAATGATGCAAAGACCACCAAGGTCATTAGTTCAAAGACAATGCGATAAGTGTACTACTAGCATCTTTACACCTTTTACAACCGAACGAGCCAAGCAAGTGTATTGTGAAAAGTGCTACTTAAAAGAAATTTACTGAACCAAGGAGGAGCGACCGCTACGCGGTCGCTCCTCTTTTTCAATTCAACATTAACTTTCTCTCATCAACTTATTTTCCTTCTTCAGCTCCTTCACCTTCTTTCTTTTCCTCACCAACAACAGGAACCTCCGACAGGAGCAGCTTCTTCGGCTTCCACTCTAGGAGCAGTAACCATCGCTACGGAAGTTTCAGGATTATTTAGCATAGTGATACCCTTTGGCAATGTAACATCAGCAAAGTGAATAATGTCGCCAAGTTCTTTTAATACAGTAACATCCACTTCAATTTCGTGTACTAAGTCTTTTGGTAAACATTTCACTTCAATATCGTTGTTTAACACATTAAACATACCTCCTTGCTCTTTAACTGCAGGAGATGTGCCAACAAACTTAAATGGAATATGAGTGTGAACTTCTTCATCCATACGCACATTAATAAAATCGATGTGAGTAATTAAATCTGTAACTGGGTGTAGGTCTAATCTGTGAACCAAAACATTAACTTTCTTTTTGCTATCGCCAATGTGTAATTCAAGAACAGTGTTATCACCAGCCTTTCGGTACAATTTACGGAAAGTTTGATATTCAACCTTTAAAGATTCGTTATCAATACCATGTCCATATAATTCGGCCGGAATCCATCCGTCCTTTCTAACATTAATAGCCTTTTCAGACTTTTCACGAGGTTTCACCTCTAAAGCTTCGATATCCATACTATTGATTTATAAGATTCGTAAAAAAGCCTTCAGATATTATAGAAAAAGATTTTGCAAAGCAAGAGCAAGTTCCAGTAAGATAGCAATATATAAATATTAAAAAAACATCATGTTTGATAAAGCTAAAGACCTATATAAACTGCAGAAACAAGCCAAGGAAATCAAAAAACAGCTTAAAAATATCCATATTGAAGCCGAAGTTGATGGAATTATAGTTATTATTGATGGAGAGCAAGAAGTGCAGGAAATCACAATCCCAGAAACAATGACCAACCACAAAGAGCTTCAAAAAAAGCTAGTTGAGGTGTTTAATAAGGCTTTAAAGAAGTCTCAACAGGTTGCAGCCGAAAAAATGCGAGGTGTAATGGGAGGCTTAGGCTTGCCTGGAATGGAGTAACAGAGGGAAAACAAACCAATTAATTGCTTAAAAAAGCCAAAATGAGACGCAGAAACGGTAGAAAATACATACTTATAGCCATAATTTTAGTAGGAATCGCCCTTACTTGGGTTAAATTCGACTACGATTTAGCCACAAACACGGCTTTTGACGAAACAAACACCGAAACCAAGCCATTTTTTATTAAATCGGGCGATGCTGGCAAAACAATTGCCAAAAACCTCAAAGAAGAAGGCTTAATTAACAATGAAACCTATTTTTACTGGTATCTTCGGCTTAACGACTACATTCCCAACATCTTGGCTGGGCGCTTTGTTTTAAGCCCATCCATGACATACGAACAAATTGCCCAAACAATTGTGGATGCCAAACAGGCTCAATTTGTGATAACCGTACAAGAAGGGCTGAGAATTAAGGATATAGATGCCAAATTAGCGGAAATGGATCTCATTAATAAAGGTGAATTTACACAAGCAACTCAAAACTACAATAACAAAACCGATTATCCATTTTTGAGTACAGCACTCATTTCACAGCCCCAAAATCCATTGGAAGGTTACCTTTATCCCGACACTTACTTTTTAGATCCAATCAATTTTAGTAATGAAGACCTAATTGAAAAAATGCTGGACAATTTCGCTTCAAAAACCAAAGAATTAAGGCAACAGGCCTCAGAGGAAGGCAAAAATTTTCACGATGTGGTAAACATGGCATCAATACTAGAAAGAGAAGTGCACACCAATAAAGATTTGCCAATTGTTGCTGGTCTTTTGTGGAAAAGGCTTAATACAGCCGGCTGGACTTTAGGTGCAGATGCCACTTTGCTTTATTTAAAAGACGATAACAAAATAACTTCTGCCGATTTAATGGCCGATTCTCCATACAACACTCGCAAAAATGGAGGTTTGCCACCAACCCCGATTTGTAATCCTAGTGTAAAAAGCATTAGCGCCGCACTTAATCCACAATCGTCCGACTATTGGTTTTACTTAACAACCCTCGACACTGGTGAAGTAATTTATGCTCGCACCAATGAGGAGCACAACAATAATCGCGCTAGGCACTTATAAGCTCGCCCGCAAACAGCCTACAAACCCACTTGAGGCGTGGCCGGGTTTTCTTCTAATGGCTCGGGATTATTGCCATAACGAATGCTTACCACCAAAGGATCGCTTTCGTTACCCAAAGCGTCGCTGGCAATTACAGTGTAACGGTTTAAACCAGCCTGTAAATTTCCCTTACTGGTTGAAATTTTGTAGAGCCATTGGCCAGACCCACTTTGAAACTCCAGCAAATTATGTGTTGCCTCAATATTGCCTGCCGAATAAATAACCTTAACTTTTGCAGTGTCATTACTCACCGTGCCACTTAAATTTAAAGCATCGCCATCAAAAACAAACTCATCCGCTTCCGTAATTCCCGGTGGAGAAATAATTGTTGGCTTGGTCGGCGGATCCAAATCTAAAAATGTATCTTCGGCTTGTTGTTGGCTTGCCAAAGTTTCGTAATCCAAAGAACCATCAAGCACACTTTGATTCCACAAATACCATTCACTGCTAAAAAAACTTTTTTCAATATCATCATCAACAAAAGGCCTTTGATATTCTCTAAAAAGCGCCAAGGTGTCAGCATCAAATATCGCCTCTCTCCCCTCTCCAACTGTAACAGTGTCAACAACACTCACCTTTGTGTCTTCAGCCTTTAACACATCAATATCAATCGTTCCTTGCAGTACTCGCACCACCACCCCAGATGTAGTTTGTTCAACATCCACAATATCACCAATATCGGCAATAAATTTAATGTCGTTTGTATTTAAAGTTAAATTCGCTTTTTGAATCCACAATTTGCCCATGCTAAAAGTAGCCTCCACTTTGTGCATATTTTTAACATCAAAAATTTCGCCAATATTTAGCTGACTATTGCCACTCAAGTGCAAACCAAAATCATCCACAAATTTTAAAATCACTCTGCCGTTTGTAGAAGTGCGAATTTTATCGGCACTCAAGAGACGGTCTTTGCCCAATGCCGTATGCCACTCATGGCTTCCCCAAGATTGAATTTTCGCCTGCCCCTCTACCACAAACACATCCAATTCATTAGATTGTGGTCTGTCGTTTAAGCCTCTAAAAAAGTTAAGTGAAACCACAAAAAGTACTCCCAAGCCAATAATAATTAAAAATGGCAGGAAATAAACCTTGAGCCGTTTTTTTCTAACCTTAGGACGCATAAAATAAAGACAAAATTAAAGTCCCATTTCTTTTTTGATCGCATTTAAGTCTCTTACGAGGCGTTTATCAAATTTCAATCTGGTAACTATTTTATTACAAGCATGCAAAACTGTGGAATGATTTCTTCCACCAAAGTCTGTGCCAATTCTTTCATATGATTCGTTGAATTCTTGTCTAATTAAGTACATACACACTTGTCTTGGAATCATAATTTCTTTTTTTCTCACTTCACCCAATAAATCGGACCTATTTAAACTATAATATTCAGCCACCAAATCAATTACATCATCAATGCTCTTTACTATTCTTGCTGGCGAAACTGCTTGCAAGTCGCCCACAAATTCTTGAGCAGTATTGAGTCTTCGTAGTAGCGTAGCAACCGAACGCACTGTTGGCACAGAATTTTCCAATTCAGCAGAAGCAATTGCTTGCTTTAAAGCTCCAGTTAACTCACGCACGCTAGCAGTAACATTATAAGCAATAAATTCCAGCACTTCTCTGTCGATAATAAAGCCCATAGCCTGCGACTGGTCGTGCAAAATCGCTAATCGAGTTTCGTAATCGGGAGGCAAAACCTCAACCACCATACCCATACCAAAACGACTTGTTAAACGATCTTCCAAGCCATCCAACTCACTTGGCGGCCTATCGGAACTCAGCACAATCTGCTTATTTCTGTCGTAAAGCTCATTAAATGTATGAAAAAATTCTTGTTGTGTAGAATCCTTAAATTGAAAAAACTGCACATCATCAACAATCAAACAATCAACATTTCTATATTTATCCTTAAAACTTTTAGTGTAGCGTTTGCCAATTGCTTCAATAATATCATTCACAAATTGTTCCGAAGTCATGTAGCAAACTTTTTTCTCGGGAAATCTTTTTAAAATCCCATTACCAACCGCTTGTAACAAATGCGTTTTGCCCAAGCCAACTTTTCCATAAATGAACAAGGGATTATAAATTCCACCAGGATTATGCGTAACAGCCAAACAAGCCGCATGCGGAAGACGATTATCTTTTCCTACAATAAAATTATCTAAAGTATATTTAACATTCAAATGCTTGCTAATCACTCCATGACCCAAAGAAACCTGATCTTTATTATTAACCTTTCGCACTTTTTTGTCTTCATTCGGCAAAATAACATCCAAATTGATGGCGCGCGAATCGGTTCCATCTTGCAAAGCCGAATGCACTTCGTATTTAAGCGTAAGCACGGTTGGATCAATCTCCTGCAAAGCTTGAATCACTTTTGTGTGGTATTTATCTTCAATCCATTTATGAGCAAATGTAGAAGGAACTCCCATACAAGCGACTGTATTTTCAATATAAATCAGAGCTGTATTTTGAAACCAAGTTACAAAGTGGGCGTTTTTTATAGTAGGCTGCAACCTCAACAAAGCCTTAGTCCAGACATCACGGACGCTCATAAGCAATACGTTATATTTACTGTGGAACAACAATATATCGGCTTAGCCCATTCCCCTCAAGCCCTATTTGATACCCCAAGCTAAACCTACATCTTGAAGCTTTTAAATCTCAAACCACTACATATAGTAAAAAAATCGAATAGAACCATAACTATCCACACGAGGCAACACCTACAGGAAAATATTCACCCCATACAAGGCAAGTTGTAATTTTTAGTGAAAGGTCGCTCACTATTTCAAGCGCTTTAAAATAAGCTCGTATCCGCCCTCGCCATTGTTTAACCAATGAGCAATGCGAGTAACAGTAGCCGTGCTAAGACCAGTTTTTTTACTAATCTCTCTGTACGACTCCCCTCTTGTTAAAGCCTGCACAGCAGACCAGCGTTGAGCCATAGCGTCCAACTCATTTAAAGTACAAAGATCACGAAAAAACTTTTTAGCCTCTTGCTTAGTGCGCAAAGCCAAAATGCCCGCAAAAAGTTGTTGCATGTCGTCGTTATACCAATTGTCTGCCTTTTTTTTCGCCATATTAACCGGTCACAATTCTTAAAATATCGCTATAAGTAACGGCTAAAATTAAGAGAATCAATAAAATAAATCCGATTGAATGAATATAAGCTTCCCATTTTTGTGGAATTCTTCTTCTAATAATAAGTTCCACTAAAATAAACATCATTCTACCACCATCTAAAGCAGGGAAAGGTAAAATATTAATTACCGCAAGACTCAAAGATAACAAGGCAACAAAGCGCAGAGTGGCAAATAAACCCTCTTGCACCACCACACCTGTAGCTTGATAAATTCCAACTGGCCCACTTACAGAAGCCGGCACACCTTGGCCTGTTACCAAATTACCAATTACAGTGCCAAACATTTTAGTAGTAATATAACTCAATCGACCAATTTCCTTTAAAGCCTCCCACGGAGCTTGATAAACCGGAAACTGAACTTCATTAATTTTAGTAATTGAAGTTGGCGCTGTGTCTAAATACAAAACAAATTTGCCATCTAAGCCAGCATAAACATATAACATTGGCTCAATTACAACTCCAATTCTGCCATTTTTATCAGGCGTAATATTAATTTCCACATAACCTCTATCTAGCGTTTCCACCAAATAAGCAATTTCTTGCTCTTTGCTTTGGCCGGAAAAGTTAGAAAAATCATCAACCGTAGCAACTTCGTTTTCTCCAATACGGAAAATCTTTTCCATTGGCTTAATACCAGCTTTATCGGCCGGAGAGCCTTTAACAACATCTCTAATTAACACACCTTTATATTCAACTTTGTTAACCTCCTTTAAAGGCACCTTAGCCTCAAATCCACTTTCTGGTGACACAATAATAAAAGGATACGAAGTGTCTTTATTTGGCTCATCGCCAATAAGTTTTTTAAAGTCTTCAACTGCAAATTCAGTTGGCGCAAGGCCAGCATCGGCAGGAGTTAAAATAACAGTGTCTTTGGTAAACCATTGATGGTCCGACGACAAAACTCTCACAGCCGGAAACTCACCAGTAGTATAAAATTTCAAGCCTTCTAAAGGCTCCGTTACATCAATAGCCTCATCGCTCTGCCCTCTTACCACTCTATAAACACCTACAACGCCATCTTCAACATCATCTATATAATCTTTTTTAGGCTCATCTGCACCTTTTGGCAAAAATCCACGCACATTATCTCCAACCTTAAAACCCAAAGCCTCAGCTCTACTCCCCTCTTCTACCTCCTTTACCACCATGCCCGAAGTTAATTCCACAGTACCATCAGCAAGCGCTTGTTGAAAATCAGCTCTATCTACAATTAAAGGTTCCATACCAACTGCAAAGCCAAAACTAAGTAAAACCCATGCCAACAAAAAATTCATCACCACACCAGCAACAACCACTTTAAAGCGTTGCCATTTAGTTTTAGAAGCAAAACTCTTAGGATCCTTTAACATTTTAGGATCGCTCGCATCTTCACCTTTTAAGCGCACAAAACCACCAAATGGAATCCAGTTAATAGAATAAAGCGTTTCGCCCTTTTTCTTGCCCCAAATTCGCGGTGGCAAACCAAAACCAAATTCCTCAACTTTAATTCCCGCCCTTTTAGCAGCCCAAAAATGACCCAGCTCGTGAATAATCACCAAAGCCGAGAAAATCAACACAAAAACAATAATAGTAAGTACGGTAGTCATAAAATAAAAATTAAACTGTCATAATATCTGTTTCCTTTAAACGAGCATTTTCCTCAACTTCTTTATTAAACTTATCAACCAAGTCTTGAAGTTTTTTTTCTGCACCACGCAAATCATCTTCACTCATTTCACCTTTCTTTTCATCTTCTTTAAATTTAGTTTGAAATTTTTGACGCACATTTCTAATTGAAATTCTGCCGTCCTCAGCCATTTTGTTCACAATTTTAACCAAGTCTTTTCGGCGTTCCTCAGTTAAAGCCGGCAACACAATTCTAATCAAATTACCGTCGTTAACAGGGTTAAGATTAAGTCCTGCATTAGAAATAGCTTTTTCAATAGAAGCCAAAGCGGTTTTATCCCAAGGTTGAATTTGAATAGTTTTACTATCAGGCACAGAAACATTACCAACAGCTTTAAGAG
>JBGAUX010000042.1:0-8490 GCA_044228405.1 Candidatus Altimarinota bacterium
AATATATAGTCGCCAACCAGCATAATTTAGTTACTTATCTCCATTAAGCCATACCCTCCTTTGTGTCTTCTATAAGCTACATTCACTAAACCTGTATCGATACTTTTATACACAAAAAAATCGTGATCTAACAATTCCAGCTGATGCAGAGCTTCTTCCTCGTGCATAGCGGGCAAACTGGTGAATTTTTTCCGTTTCAAAATAACAGTGTCTTTTTCAGGTTCGTAAGACTCTTCGGCACCGGAGATTTGCTCTAATGTTGAAACAGGAATCCATTGGCCAGCTTTATCTCGTCGATGTCGTTTGGAAGTATACTTATCAAGCTGACGCTTCAACTTTTCAAAAGCAATATCTGCAGCCTCCGGCAGTGTACTTGCCAAAGCCTCCGCTCTAACAATGGCTCCCGGCACAAATATAACGACATCTAAAACCAAATGCCCCGTTTTTGACTTATCACCTTGCCAAGTAACATTGATATGCGAGTGCACAGCTTCGTCCTTTAACACGTCGCCAAAATCAGCTAAATGATTAATTTTTTGCTCCACATAATCTCTGTCAACTTCTAAAATCTCCATTCCTTGAGCTACAATTTGAATTTGCATAAAATAAATTAAAAACTAAACCAATGCTGAGCAAAGCTCCTTTAAAGTTTCGTAGGGATCTTGTGATTTGGTTACTCCAGAAGCCAATAAAACTCCACAAGCTCCTAGTTCTACAGAAATTTTAACATCCTCACCGGTTTTTATCCCTGCCCCCACCAAGGTTTTACCTGCACCAATTAAGGCTACAGCATGTGCAACAATTTGCGGGTCTGCTTTAGTTACAGAAATATCTCCCCCAATTAAAGCAGGTGGCTCAACAGCAATTAAATGAGGATCAAATTTCGCAATTTGCTCACCTCTTTCCGGAGTATCCGCGCAAACAATTGTGTAAAGTCCGGCGTCTTTCGCCATATTAATAGTACGAGCAAGCAAAGCTATATCCAACTCATGCTCGGCATGATTAAGCAACGTACCGTAAGCACCAGCGCTTTTCACTTCTTCGGGCGGAATCCAACCGGTAAAAGATCCATAAGAAACTGGATCGCAATGCTGTACAAAAACCGGTATATCCACAGCCTTAGCAATTGCTCTTAAATCAAGTGGATTAACTGCAATCGCCAGACTCACATTCATTTCTTTCGCTACTTTTTCATGAATTTTAGCCAATTCTAAAGCTTTATTCCCTATTGCATTCTCATAGGTTTTAAAATTAACGACAATAATTGGCAAAGTTAATTTCATATTTTTTTTTATTACAAAAACTTTAGCTCAAAAGCGGGATATTAAACAACCCGTTTTATATAAAGTATAGCTTTGACAATTAGGGCGTAAAATGCTATAATTGTCAGATTCTTAAACAAAAACAAACATGTCTCAATCACTTAAACATCAAATATCCTCTCAATTAAGCCGTTTTTCATTCTCGGCAAAAAGGATGGTATATAAAGAAGCCCCTGCCGACAGAGTGCCGGAAGCCGCGGAAAGACGCAGAGATGGAACTACCGACATAGCTGATTTTATGCGTAAAGAGCCGATGGACGCGGTTGGAAACGTAGAACCTGTAACAAAAGAACTAAAAAAGAGCAAAAGTGAAAATATAAAAGAAACTCAGTCACAAGTAATAAATTTCATTGATTCACTTGTTACCAAATATAATGGCTCTGCAGAAGCAAAAGAATTGTTTAAAAAAGATCTTATTGCGAGCTTTACCGAAAACGGAGGCATGCAAAATATTCAAAAATATGTTGGTGCAAGTATTCTAAAAATTGATAAAATAGTAATTGACATTAGGCACGACTCCGAGAGAGGAGACTATATTCATTTAATGGGGAGTAACTCTAAAGAGGTAGATGCCAACTACGGATTACTAGACATTCCTCTTAAATCACAAAAAAGAAAAAGCGTAGAAGTTGCTTACAAGAGTGTAGTAAAAGAAACTAAAGAACAAATCTCGACGGTGAAAGAAGCCATAACAAAAGGTTCAGACAGAGAAAAACAATATGTAGAAACCGCCAAGTTTAAAGAAAAGGAAAGAACATCAGGCTATTATACGTCTGAAGCGTTAAATCAAATCATTTCAAAGAGGGTTAAGCTTGATAAAGATGTGTATAAAAAGTGGACCAAGTTAAACGTTTCAGACCCTGAAGTGTTTAAAGACATTAGTAACATTGAAAATTTAACCAGCATTTTGGCTGAAGCACCATTTAAGTGGAGTTTGGGTCAATTACATAAAAGTATTCAAGATGGCGACAATAGAATCGTTGAATTTGATGATTTAATTGACGAAGCTGGTTTAGGTATAATGGATGACAATAAATTTGAAGAAACATATCTGAAACTAGCTAAAGATTTTAGAAGTGGAGATTTAAACAATGAAAATTTGAAAAAGTTAGAGCACTATAACAAGGTAATTGACCAAGCAAAACGCATTTTAGATGCGCTTTCGCCGGATAAATTTCATATTCAAGGCCTTGAAAAAGAAGTAGTGGAAAAGGGCGCGGAAAACACGGCTGAAGTGAGTAAGATTGACTCATTCCTGTATAAAGTGTTCGATAAAAAAGATATTGGCCAAGCAATTGTTGGAGGAAAAGGCAAAGTTATGGATTTAACTTTAGCGGATGGAATCCATACAACAATTTATAAAGATGCATTTAAAACTTTTTTAACCGGCGAATCGGCATATGTAAGAACCAAAGCCAAAATTTGGCAATCAGCCGAGTCTGCAGGCGACAACTTTGAAGAAGTAGCATTAGAAAAAACGCTGACTTTAATGAATGCCTATCTACAATTAGGTGCAATTAATGCCAAAATCGTTTTAGATAGCGAAAAAGTAATCCCTGAAATTACAACAACAAATATTACTAGTGGTAAAATTACAGAAGAACAAATTAAAGCAATTCAAATTGGAGCAACCGTAGAATGGGCTCAAGAAGCAAAAATGAATAGTGTAGAAGGAATGCCTAACCTAGATGAAATTCAAGGTAACCCCGCATTGCAATCATTGACAAGAGATTTCTTTTGGAACAATCCGGGTATGAGCATTTCAGACCAGAAAGAGTTCATAGATGCAGTTAAAAAAATTGATCTTGGTTCAATTGGTGTTGGTGTTTCAAAAAACGAAACACTTGATCCAAAAAATCAAGGGGGCAAATTAACTGTAGGTATCGGCTATTCAAAAACATTTCAATTACCTAAGGGCCTAACCCTAAGACTAGGTGTTGGTGCAAGTGAAGATGGTGTTGCAACAGGAGCGGGAATCGGTAAATCGCATGAATTAAAAAAAGGCCGCATAACTTGGGAAATTGGTGTAGGTAATACAACCGCAAGCCCAACTCCGTTTGTTGGTGCACGCATAGGTTACGAATTTGATTTTGCAGACTACAGAAGATTTGGAGCCTCAGTCTTTGGAGGTGTTGGCATCGACGGTTTTAAAGCCGGCCTATCATTGGGGTATAGGGTGGACCAAGCTAGCAAATATTCAGTAGAAAAAAGTGAGAGATTTGAAAGCATGGACTTTAACTCATTAATTGAAGTGCTAAAAAGTGGCGCTAGTATTGAAGAAAAAGTTTTAGCCATAGAAACAAACAAACACTGTGGAGAATTGATGAAAAAAATGAGTGTTGTATTTGAAGATATGAGTAAAGCATTTGGCAAGCCAATTACTGCAGAAATGCGTCAAGATTTAATTTTACAAAGCTTCAATACAATTTTGGAACATGTAAAAACAGATTTTGACAGTGCTTGGAAACCGGATTTAATTAATAGTGTTGGCATAGTATTTTCTGCCAGCCCTAATTTACTGAAAACGTTCCGAGACTTTATAGGTGGATTAATATCATTTAGTGTAAAAGGTAAAACTTTTGTAATTCCTGTTGCGGAAAAAGGCATAATTCACGGAAACGAAAGAGTTCTAAATCAAGATTTACTGGAAAAACTAAAAGCAGCTGTTGCACAAGAACAAGGTGTTAAAACCTCACAAGTTGAGGTAACACCAGATATGTTAACCAACCAAGGTTTGTTAACAAGAATTGCAAGTGCAGAAGGCGGAAGTATGGAATACAGAGCCACTAATGCTCCAGAAAAAACATCCGAAGCAGATTTACAAAAAGTTGATACATTTGGAAGTATTCAAACAGCATTTAAAGATGCTCACATCAACTTTAATCGTCAACAAGGCGATGACACAAGATTTACAATGGATGTAAAAGATTTTGGAGACACCAAACTAAGTGATGCAAACATCATTTTAGGTGTTGATCCTGAACTACAAAAATATGTAGAGGTAATTGGTGGAGCTGGAAACACATTTCAAATTCGATTTAAAGAAGGTTTTAAAGACCTTGGAAGACTTTTGGTTAGCAGACAAGACATTTTTACACCTATGCGTTACAACGGCGCACCAAGAACGGTTAGAATTATGTTAAAGGCTGATCTTGTAAGTGATTCCACTCTTTCTGCAATAAACCAACAAACCGGTTTATACAAATTTGATGGCTACAAAATTACAGAAAAAGGCTTAAATGCGGACAACAATAGCCTTTGGAGTAACGAAGCAGCCTACAAAGAAACCGAAGGTACAAAGTATTTAAAATTAAATAGTGGTGATAAAACACCAGAACAATTACAAGAAGCACAAGATAGAGATGCAGCCCTATTAGAACACAGAAGTTTATGGGGACTAGATGCTCCAGAAATGCGAGGTGCAGAAGCTTTAGATAATATTGTAAAAGAATTTACCAAAGTTTTATCAAGCAGTAAGGATTCAAAATACACAGAACTATACAAGGCAATTGTTGGTGAAAAAGTTGCAACTTCAAATCAAACTGAACAAATAATGAAAGGTTTACAAAAATATGTTGCAGAAAAAGGTTTACCAGAATTGAATTCTTACGAATTAGAATTTACCAAAAATTTATTCTCAATTAACACCTTTACAGATGTTAGAGATAAATACATTGATGGCAGCGAAACACCAGAAGCACAACAAGAAAAACTTAACTCTCTTAAAGCAACATTAAGAAGACGACAAGGCTTGTTTAAAAGAATTGCTGACCAAATGTTTGCTCAAACCACAGAAGGCAGAGACCCAAAAGTTAGAAGAGAAATGGTTACATTTTTGAACAATAGAATGTTGCAAAAAATAGCTGCCTTAACTGTTGCCGACATCAGCAATGCAGCTTTTGAAGGAATTGACCGTGGAACATTAGGACAATTTTTAGGGTCAATGGCAGGCCGACTTGCAGACAGAAAACAAGGGAGACTAGCCGATTTGGATTCATATGGAGCTGTTACTCCAGGTGATGCACAAAATATGATGGCTTATGGAATTAAAGAATTTTCTGTAAGTGACACTGGCGTTGAAGGTAAAGTTGCTCGAGCAATTATTGAAATTGAATATCCTCACAAAGAAAATTTAGAAGGCAAAGAGTTTTTAGACCAAGCCCTTTCGGTACAAGTAGCTATAAATGCCGATAAGTTTTTTACAGCAAAAGAAATTAAAGATTTAAACGCCGTAAAAAAAGGTGAAGGTATAAATTCATCAAACCAAGCTACATTCAACAAATTCAAAAAACTTGTAAATGTGGTTCGCCAATTACAAATGAGTAGCGAATATGCAAATGATCAAGGAATGTTGATTGTAACAATGGGGCCTGAATATCAAGATGCAACCATTTACATTAAACCAATAACTGTAAAAGATTTCTTCTTTGAAAAGTGTGGAAATCAAAGTTGGGGTGTTGACGCTGGAGTTCAATTCTTTAAACCACAAGAGACAATAGATAGACCTGTAGCTTTTGGATCGCAAAGAGTTGACACTGTACAAACCGTAAATGGTACAAACGTTTCCATTAGAACATTTGGACTTGGTGGCGCTTATACACAGAAAATCAACGATAAACCAACAACTCAACCACCGGATAAACCAAAAGACAACTTAGGCAATGGTAGCACCACTGAAACTGTAAACACAGTACCTAATGGGCAAACCACCGGTAATGTTGGTGACCCAATACAATAAAAATTCATTTCTAACAAAATAAAAATGTCAAAACAAATAATTAATATACTAATAGCAACCGCACTTACTCTGGGAATGTTTGGCTGTAACGGCGAACTCAAAGCTTCGATAGAAGACGCTCAAAGTGCCGAAATAAATAACAATTTTGCCCGTAACGAATATGCGGCACCTAGCGAGGAAAGCACTACACTAGCACCAATTTCTGAACCAAATACTAATTAAAATATAAATAAATTGACCCCCAAACCCATGAAAAAGTTACAAAGAAATATTAAGACCTACCTGTTAGTTGGTTTTACGGCAATCTCTATGCTTGCCGTTACAGGAACTATTTTGGCTAAAACTTTTACGCCGAATAGACCAGCGATTAGCCTGAGTAAGGGTTTTCCTGGTTTAAACTACAACTCTTTCAATAACTATGTTGATGGAGCTATAAAAGTGGAAATGCCAGGTGGTGACGAACGAAAGTTCAATTTACTATATGAATGTCCTGTTGGCGATAAATGTAGTAACCCTTCTTGGTTAGAAGATTACAACGGTACAACTTTAGTAAGCAAATTGAGTGAAGCCGATAAAAAAGATCCTACAAAGGTTCAACCTTTAAGACGTTCATTTTATGATCAAGAAACTAGCTTGGTAAATGGGGCCAAAGTTAAGTTTATGACTTATTTTCATAATAATGCGGGTGACCCCACAGACGGCGGTACTGTTGGTAACACCGCAACAAATGTAGAAATAGGTTTTGAAATTCCTACGGGGGTGGGAACAAATCATAATCCATTTGGATATATTAGCTCTGACAACACAGAATATAGAACTAATAAAGACAATGCTTCTACTGTAATTAAAGATTCCAGTGGTAAAAAAGTAACAAAAATTACTGACGACACAGAAATTGTTAACGCAACGCCTATTGAATTAAATTTGCAAAAAAACAGAGTGTTTTTGCAAATGATGAACAAAGATTTTGACCCCGCCAAAGACCCTGCTAACAAAGAAACTCACTTTTTTGGTTGGGTTAACCCTTGTGGCGCCAACGGGGAATTCACAAATACAACAACCATCAACGGTGAGAAGTTAAATTTCTGTTTAAAAACTATGACCGATAAAAAGGCTGTAGTTTTATTTGAAAAAATTCCTGGTTGTGTAGACTTTACCGGTTTCATTTATGTTGATGCCGAAGTTGAAGAAAAACCACAACCACCTTTAGCTTGTAAAAATTTAGAAGCTTTCTCATATGTTGGTGAAAACATGAAAGTTGGTGAATTTACAGAAATGGTTTCTAAGGGAACAAAAACAGATGGTAGCGTACTAGGTGACAATGAACTTGTTACTTGGACAACAACTGCTGGAACCCTTACAACCAAAGGCTTAACACCAGAAAAAACCGGCACCACACTAAAAGATGTGCCCATTAATACTCATGTGGTATTTGAAGCTACTAAAGCAGGTACAAATGTAGTGCAAGTTGTTTATCAAGGCGACGGAGCAGATGTTTGTAAAGATGCCTTTATAACAGTTACTATTCCAGCCGAAGAATTAGTTTGTAAATCACTGGAAGCTTTTGCCTACGCTGGTGAAAACATGAAAGTTGGTGAAACAAATTTGTTGGAGGCAAAAGGCTTTCTTTCAAACGACACACCATTGGCAGATAACGAATTGTTAACTTGGAGCACAACAGCTGGAACATTAACCACTGTTGGCCTAACTCCCGAAAAAACGGGCACCACATTAACAAATGTGCCAATTAACACTCAAGTAATATTTAAGGCAACTAAGGCCGGTACAAATGTAGTAACTGTGCAATACCAAGGAAAAGGTGCAGATGTTTGTAAAGACGCATTTATAGTTGTTGAACAATTAACTGAATTAGTTTGTCAAAGTCTTGATATTAAAGCAACCAGCGCAGATGGATCACCTTTTTACACTGGTGAAAACATTAAAATTTCAGCTGTTCCTAAAGATCAGTTTGGAAATCCAATGTTTGGACCAGTAATGTACAACAGCAATGTTGGCGGAAAATTTGTACCAACTGCAGGTGGAAACAACGGTAGCAACCCAATTACAGTAAGTGATTTGGTTACAACACCTACAAATGAAAACGAAGTTAACTTTAGTGGTGCAACCGCAGGAGGAACTATTGATATTAAGTTTTTAGATAAAACTGGAAAATGTACAGCAACTATTCCTGTTATTGAAAAAGAATGTAAATTGCTTACACTTGATCCTAAAGGACCTTTCCCAGAAGATCATGCACCAGTAAATTTAACAGTAAAAGCTGTTGATACAGAAGGAAAAACTATGAGTGGTCCATTTTTATGGAAATCATACTCTGGTGCCACTTTTGTAGACACAATTGCTTGTGCCACCGATCCCCTTTCTTGTACACCAAAGCCAGAATTGTTAACTAACAACAATGTTGTAACAATG
>JBGAUX010000043.1:0-8406 GCA_044228405.1 Candidatus Altimarinota bacterium
GCAAAGATATTGGTTTTCAATGAGGTTATCACTGTAATGCAGAGTTACGCTATGATATTTGAAATTCCATTGGAAAACTTAGGTTTGGAAGGGTTGGATCCCGATAGAGATTTCACGTAGCATTTGACAACCACACACCCCTTTCGATACATTTACTCTCTTAACATCATTAAATAATCACATTTCTATGACACTCCTTAAAAGGTTAGCTACGCTTACAACTATTTTTAGTTTGGCACTTAGTATTTTTATTTCGCCAGTGCAAGCGCCAGTGCAAGCACAGGGCTCAAATCAGCTTGATTTGGTTAATGCTGTTGCTTTGACTAACTCTCAAGCCTTGCCTGTTCAGCAGGTGGTGAAGATTTATGCGGGGAGTTCGCAGTCGGGCTCGGGGATTGTGATTGATGCGCAAAATAGATATGTGCTTACCAATGCTCATGTGGTTTTGGATGCTTATTCGTATAGATCTTTGGAGGATTTTTCTATTTGTACTGTGGAGTCGGAGCAGTCTACAGCTAAATGTGATTTTACCGCTAAATTGTTGGTTGCCGATGTGGATAGTGATTTGGCACTTTTGAAGGTTAACGAAACTAAGGCTGCTACAGCTTTTAATAAGGCGATTGATATTTATGCAAAGAGTGATGCGGTGATTGGTGATAAATTGAGCATTTTGGGCTTTCCGGGTTTGGGTGGTGAAACAATTACTGCAAGCCAAGGAATTGTGAGTGGTTTTGTGGTTGAGGGCGACGAAGTTTATTATTTGAAAACCGATAGTGCTTTGATTGCCGGTAATTCTGGTGGTTTGGCAATTGATGAAGAAGGAAACTTTTTGGGTATGCCAAGCGCTTATTTGAGTAGCCACGACGGTGAAGCTAATATTGGTTTAATTATTTCGCGTGATTTTTTGAGTAGCTGGTTTACAGAAATTAGAACTAAGGTTGGTGAGCCAACTACACCACTAATTTTAACTTCATTTCCGGGTGAAATAACTGATTTTAAAGCGCAAAAAACTGGAAGCGATAAGGTTAAATTAACTTGGTATCCAAGTGTTAGCACTTACGATGTTGTTTCTCATGATGTTGTATACGACACTAGAAAGTTAACAGCAAAAGAGGTTCAGGATTTTGCCAATAACGAAAACAAACAGCATTACATTGACACTAAAAGCGGCGACAATTCTTATGTTGTAACTGGCTTGGATTCTAGCAAAACTTATTATTTTTGGGTGAGACCTTTTACAGAAAAAGGGGATACTAGCTATTGGAGAGAGGTTTCTATTGATCTTGGCTCCGGGCAAAGCGGGCGTATTTTCCCCGATGTGAGCACCGATCATAAAAATATTAGAGCGATTACTGTTTTAAAGGAAGCGATTACTGTTTTAAAAGATGCAGGTGTTATTAGCGGATATCCGGATGGAACTTTTCAACCTGATAGAACATTGCAAAGAGGGGAGTTGATGAAAATTGTGGTGGAGGCCGATGGTGTGGTGCTGGATAATGCGCTTTATAATAACTGTTTTACGGATGTTCACGATGAGTGGTTTGCGGCTTATGTTTGCTATGCTAAGCAAAAGGGTTGGATTACAGGTTATAGCGACGGGAGTTTTCATCCTGCAAATGAGGTGAATTTGGCTGAGGCTTTAAAAATGATTGAAAGCGCTACTAACTTGAATCCCGATGATGTGGCTATGGGTGCTAATTTCCCCGAGGAGCTGAAAAATCAATGGTATACAACTTTTTTAAACACAGCGAATGAGTTTAATTTGCTGGGTGAGGATATTCGTTTTGTTAATGCGGACACAAAAGTAACTCGTGCTAATGCTTCTGAGTATTTGTATCGAGCGCTTCAAATTAGTGAGTATAGAAAAGATTTTACTTCGCAAACTTGGAAAGATACTCAAGGTAAAAATGTTGGTATTGAATACAGCGGTTATGCAGATGGTGTGAAAGGTAAATATGAGCTTACTCAGAGTGATGGGGCTGTGGTTTACAAAACTTATTCTATTAATAAAGGCTGTGCTTCAGTGAAAAATACGCTTTGTTATACCGTGAAAGTTAAAGAGTCGGATGGTACAAACAGTGACACTGAAGTGAAAATTGAAAATGGAAGTGCTTTGGTTGTAAAAGAAACTGCCAATATAGCCGGTGAGGATAAAACTATTAATTATTCTGAACCTTTTTATGATTTTAAAGGCGCAAATATTTTGAATTTCATTAAATTTGATCAGCCAGTAGTTATTGAATTTGAAGGTATTAAAATGGAAGTTGCGGACTTGGTTCAACTTTTTTCTTACACCGATAGAGAAAAGGTAGATACCTTGTGGGGCGAGAGGGAAGCTATTATGTATACAAGCGTGCAAGGCGGCGTGGCCACTATTACTTTAAAAGATGGTAAAACTGAACTTGTAATTGCAAGGAATGTTACTGTAGTTGCTGTGGTTGATGGTATTGGCCCAATCTATACTGAAACAAGTCTTTCTACTTGGACTTTGGCTGGTGCAAAAATATCTGAAGAAAACTCAACGATTCGATTGGTGGAGTGGTCTAAGTAGCCAATTCGTCGTAGGAATATTTATTCATTTCTTTGTCGAATTGGTGTGCAACAATTTGTCTCGCTGCTTTGTCGGCTATAGGAGCGGGTACATTGCGGGCTAACATGTTGTTTACCAGTATGTCTACAATGGCTTGTTGTTGCGCTGCGAGCATTTGATCGTGCTTGCCTTCGGCTTCTTCGGCTTTTTGATTTTGACCTTGGTCGTTTGTCATTTGCAAAGTGTCTAAGCCTTTGTTTTTGCCGTCGTTGGCTTTTAATTTTTTGGCTACTTCTTTGCGATTTGCCTTGCTGGCAGCATCTGTTTTATTTAAATCGTCCTCTTTGCCACCAAATTTTACCTGGATAACATTTTCGGTTTTTAAGTTTCCGCCTTCGTTTGTAAGCACAACTTTATCTTTCAAAGCTTTTTCGTCTTCGTAGGCACTAATGTCTTCTTGCAACTCAACAGCATCTTTGTTTCCTGTCTGCTTGAGTGCATCCATACTTCTATCTTCAGCATCTCCTAAGTTTTGGTGCGATCTCTCGCTTTGGGCCAACGCATCCAAAGCTTGTTGCGCCAATAATAAATCTTTAAGAGTTTGTTGTGTGTCTTCGTTGTCCATTAATGCATCAAAGTCTGCCTGGCCGTCTTCCATTACGCTAGGTGGCACGATTGCATCTTTGTAGGCCGATTCTTCCATCACCTCGGCTACCATGCGCAAATCGTCTCTTTCGGGGTCCATGTTCAAGGCCTCTTGATACAAGGCCGCAGCTTCAATGTTATTGCCGTTTTCCAATTCTTCTTCGGCATTTTCGGCGGTTTTGTCGGCAATTTTACTGCGGAATTCTTTGTTGCCCAGTTGATCCATTTCGTCGCCACCCAAGCTTACCAGTTGCTTGTTAAGTTCGTCGTTACCTTCGGCGTCGTTTTGGAGCAAGAAATTTTTAATAAAATTAATGCGTTGGTTTGGTTGAGGTAGTTTTTGAAACTCCTGCCATGCTTCCATAAACACAGAAGATGGTTGAACTTTGGCAAACGACTGCTTAAATACGCCAACGGCTGCTTTTAATTCTGGATTGAAAATTGTTTTGTCTTTTTCTTTTCTTTCGCCTTGGTCTTTCAAAGATAAATCATCAAATTCGGCTTCCAAAATTTGTCTGCTTTTTGGGTCACTAGGAATTAAATCTTCCTTGCCAGCTTTTTTTAGTTGTTTTGAATATTTTTTAGAGTTTTCCCGTCTTTGCCTATCGATTTTTTTGTTGAGTTTTTCTCTCTCCTCCATGCCTAAATTTTCAAATACATTATACATTTCTCTTTGCACGCTATCGGGAAAATCGGCATGTGTCTTATTGATTTTCTGTCTTTTCTTTAGCGATCTTTCAATGTCCGATCCCTTTTTTAAATAGGTAGTTTGTTCACCTGTAGAAAGTTTTTTAAACCAAGCTTTATTGGCTTCACGACCCTTTTTATGCATTAAGCTGTGGTTGTGACCTTTCTTTTTATCGGCATATTCGGAATCAATTTTTCTTTCAAAAGCTTTGTTGTTTTCTTCTCTTTTTCCAAGTTCGTTACTGGCAAAGATCTTATCTAAACTTTTTGCATCAATAATTTTTTTCCTATCGAAAGATGTTGTTTGAGAACCATTCCAATCTACAGAATCAAAAATTGCTTTGGCCTTTTCTTTGCCCAAGGCTGTAGCAAATTTTAAAAGTAGTTTTTCACCTTCTTTATATGTTTGCTGAGCATCTTTTACTACGCGAGGCATGTCTTTTAAGCACATCTCCAACAACCCAATGTCGCCACCTTTAGCTGTTTGATCAAACAATTTAATATCTTGTTGCGTTAAATATTGTGTTGAACCTTGATAAGTTTGACGATATTCGTCGGTAAGTTCACGCGTTAATTCCTTTAAGGCTTGCGTTTTTTCGGCACGGCTTAGTGTATTGAATTTTGTCTGCTTTTTTTGTCTGTCTGGTGAAAACTGTTTGAATTTTTCGTCTAAATCTTGAGTTTCGGTAAGTTCAGTTAATTTTTTAAGCTCTGTTTCTTGTTGTGCAGACGATACATTTAAAAAGTCCTTGGCCATTTTAGCCTTTTCGCTAGAGCTTAAATGAGTAAGCTTGCCACTTAATGAATTAAAGTTATCTACATTTTTTTGAAAATTCTGCGCGTATTTTTCGTTATCTCTACGACCATTATTGGCCATATACTCACTAAAATCTTTGTAGATTGCTTCTTTGGCGGCACCACTTAAGCCATCAACTTTTTCTAAACTTTGTTTTAAAGCATCAAAAGGCGCTTTTCGTTTTTCTGTTTCCTGGTCTATGTTTTCAATCCACTGTACCTGCTCTTTAATATTCAATGTTTTTACTTTTTGAGTCCATTGATCGGCATGGTTTCTAAAATAAAGCTCGCGCGATTTATCTTGAATGACATGTGAATAGGTGTTGCTCAAAATACTACTAATGTCATCCTTGATTTTGGCTTGTTCACGCGGATTTACAGCTTCTTCCAAATCGTTTATCCGTTTCTCTAAAGTGTGATTTTGAGAAAGATATGGGTTGTTTTTTCTAACATCATTTAATAATTTCAAAACATCTAGCTCTGCTCTTTGGCTAGAGTCGGCTGATGAGCCTTTTTCATGGCTTTTGTCTGCATCTTCTGGGTTTCTTCTTCCATCAATAACGCTTTGGGCATTTTTTTTGCCCGAACGCGCATCTTCTATTTCTTCATCACTATATTTGTCTGGTGACCCTAGTGCCATAATTGCTTTTAATGATTTATAAAACTCGGCAAGCGATTATAAGTGCAATCTGCTTTTTTGACAAGTTTAAATTTTGAGTGTCTGGCGTTACTTTTTTACCGAGAAACCGCAGTTAGGGCAAAAGGTTGATGTTTGGGCTTCTTGTTTTGGTTTTAGGCTACGGTGTTGAGTGCGTGCCGTTTCAAAAATAATCGGTGGTGGAAGAATTTCCTGAAATTTTCCTTCTATTTCCAAAGTTTTTGGAGGCATGTTTTTGTATTAGATCTCTGACTCTGATTTTAGGAAAAAAAGCGGATTTATACAAACCAGAAGAGTGAATTAGACTTGCAAGTAAACCCAAGATGTAGTGGTGTTGTAAGGTTAAACCCTCTGTATCTTGATTTATTAGTCCTTTGGATACACTTGGTTGCCTTCGTCGTCATACAGGAAAATTGCTCGTACTGGGCAAGCTTCTGCAGCCATAATTACTGTTTGTTCGTCGTCTGTGGTCATAGTTAGGTCTCCTTCAGAGGCTTCATCTCCAGTTATGCCAGCTTCGTGTTTTTTTGGGAGTACGGCTTTCATTTCATCATCTAAAAGAAAAGTGTTTGGTGCAACCGCCACACAAGGGCCGGCACCGATACAAAGGTCTCTTTTTACTTCTATTTTCATGACAAAATGATTAAGATGATTAAATTTTAACAGGCTAACTTCTCTTTGGCTAGCATTAAACAAAGAGTACTACCCATGTCTTTAATTTCACCATTTTTAAGTAGCTCGAGTGCTTGGGCTAATGGCACCTCAAAAACTTCGATATCTTCGTGTTCATCTAAATTTTGCCCCGATGTTTTAACTGCATTTTTGGCCAAGTATAAGTGCACCTTATTATTTTGAAGGCCGGCGGACGAAAAAACCTCGCCGGTTTTTTCGTATGTTTCGGCTTCATATCCGGTTTCTTCTTTTAATTCGCGCTTGGCGGCAGCCAAAACATCTTCACCTGTAAACAGGTGACCCGCCGGCAACTCGATATTTATTGAATTTACTGGGTGTCTGTACTGTTTAATTAAAACTACATTGTTTTCTTTGGTAACCGGGCAAACCACCACAGAGTCACTTTGCTTAATCACATAATAGGGGCTTAATAGTTCACCGTCGCGCTTGCAATCATCATGCACAACTTCAAAATATTCGTTGCTTAAAATTGTTTTACTAGAGATTGTTTCCCATTTTTTCATACTACATTATTATTGGTTTGGTGATTGTATTGTCCATTTCGGTAAATTTACCTGTTGTGGTGCGATTAACATGACATTTTTGTTTTTCTAAAATGGAGTAAATTATTTCACCTTCTTTTACAAATTGTTGTTCGTGCAAAGAAAATAAAACTCCACACATGGGTGATGTTAATGGCTGTTCTTCAAAATCTTGAGGATGGTAGATGGTGCCAATTTTGTCTCCTGCATGCACAAATTGCCCTAGTTTTTTTTCTAAAGTGATAATGCCAGCCCGTTTTGCTTTTACGCCAAAGCGACTTTTTAAAATAAATTGTTTTTTAGGTATTTCTGCCTTACCTGGGAGCATTTGGTAAAAACGCAGAATGTTTTTAATGCCCTCTATGCCTTGTGGCATAAAATCTTCTAAAATGCGATTTGAGCCACCAGTTTCGATGGTGACCAACGGTTTGTTGAACGCTTTTTGAGCTGCCAAAGCCAACATTCCATCCCGCCCTGCTCTTTGTAAAATAATTTCTGTGCCAAAAAGACGCCCAAGATTTTGGATCATACAGGTGCCTTCGGCTTCTTCGCACTTGCTTACACGCGGATGCGGAGTGATTGAAGAATTTTTGCCTGCATCATGACAATCAATGCCAAAATCGGCTTTGCTAATAAATTTTTCAAATAATTCATAGGCGAATTTTTGACTAAAAGAGCCATTACTTTTACCTGGAAACACACGATTCATATCTTTTGAGTCGGGGACTGCTCGTCTTCTTCCTGCTAAAAAACCTGTAGTATTTAAAATTGGCATTACAATTATTTTGCCGGCCATTTTTTGCTCTAAATCGTTTGCTTTAAAGTGTTCAATAAATTTTTTTACCAGTATCATTCCATTCAGCTCATCTCCGTGCATTCCGCCTGATATAAAAGCAGTTGGACCCTTTTTTTTGCCTTTAAAAACAATAATCGGCAGAGTGACTTTAGGCTTTGTATTAAAGGTGTGATGAGTGATTTGCATGCAATTGATTAGTCTTGTGCTTAGTATAGTGTATTTTTATTGACTTTAACACACCAAGCACTATACTGATGCCCGTTGTATCGTGGAGTACAACCTGTTTAAGGTCCGTTCGTCTAGTGGTTAGGACATCAGGTTTTCATCCTGAAAACAGGGGTTCGATTCCCCTACGGACTACCAACCTAGTTGGTAGTCTTTTTCGGTTTTTGAGGTGGTTCTACAAAGGTTTTGTTTTCGGCTTCACCCATTACTTTTACTTGATCGGTTTCCTCGATGCTTTGAAAAGAAAGCGCATCAACCAACTTTGCATTGAGGCCTTGATTTTGGTTTTGTAGGGTGGTGCGATCTTCTTGAATTTGGCTAAGCAAATATGCTTGCTGAGCAGAACGGCTCTTTAAATAAATATAACTTAAAGAGAGGCCCACAATTAAGGCTGTAAGCGTAATTAGTAACCAGGTGATAGTTTGGTTAGCTTCAACCGAAAATCTTCTTCGATTGTTGGTATATGTGTTTTGTCTGGTGATTTTATCAACTACCATTTTTATTCAGGTTTTAAAACTTGATAATGCACTCTCAGCACGCCTGCACTAGGGTCTGTAAGTTCGGCAAAGGCTGATTTTGTTAAATCTAGAACTCGGCCGTAGGCGTAAGGGCCCCGGTCGACAACCACTACATCTACAAATTTACCGTTTGTAGGATTTGTTACTCTTACCACTGTATTAAAAGGAAGCGTTTTGTGAGCGGCTTGAAAAGTTGCGTTGTTTAAAGCAACTCCAGACGCTGTGCGAGCGCCATTTGCACCGTCGCCATAATAAGTTGCAACACCAAAACTATAACCCTCTTTGCTTTTTAAAATGCGATAGATAAGCTCGCACAGCTTACCACGAGTCATTTGTTG
>JBGAUX010000044.1:0-7613 GCA_044228405.1 Candidatus Altimarinota bacterium
GTTCGTGAGTTATTTGTTGCAAAGTTTTATGAAACTCAACCATCTCTTCACGCTTAATAAATAGCGAAATTTCTTCAGACTGCTTAGCTTTCTTTTTGCTTTTTTGACTAGTCGTTTGATTAGTCGAACCACCGTTTTTAGCTTTAGTACTTGGTTGGATTTTTATTTTGTATAAGCCAACAAGCGAACTTTGACTAACCAAATAATTAAATCCTTGCGGAGTTTTAGTTTTCTTAACTTTTAGTTTTTTAGACTTAACAGCTCGTCTAATTGTTTGAACCGATTTACCGCTTAATTCAGCAGATTCTTGGATTGTAATAAAGTCATTTTTCATGAGAAATTTTGATTAGTCAAAAGCAACAATAACCAAATTATGTGTAGTCGGATGATTAATCAAGTTATTGTTGTTTACAAGGATTGCTTTTTGTCGGGTCTTTAATTAAATTCAATGCACTTATAAAAACACATGGAACGCAAAACAATTGTTATCAAGTTAGGAACAAATTATATTTCCAACGAAGACAGAACCTTAAATAAAGAGGTTATTAAAGCGGTTGTTTCGCAAATCTCCTCATCATTGGGTGAGCATAATATTTTGTTAGTTACATCGGGAGCAGTTGGCGCGGGCAGGAGTATTGTGGACGAATTAAGGTACGATGAAACAACGAATAAACAGATTTTTGCCGCTGTAGGACAGGTGGAATTGATGCACATGTACTCCACTTTATTTAAGGCGCACAATCAAACCATTGCACAAATTTTGGCTACTAAGGCGGATTTTTCCAATAGAGACCATTACCTAAACATGAAAAACTGTTTGGAATCTTTAATGAAAGAAAAAGTTGTACCAATTATGAATGAGAATGATGTTGTGGCAATTGAAGAGCTTATGTTTACCGATAACGACGAATTAGCCGCGCTGATTTCTCAAATGATTTCTGCAGATATGTTAATTATAGCAACCAATGTTGAAGGTGTTTACGACGATAATGGCGCTGTAATAAGCACTTTTCAGCATGACGACCCAATGCCAACTTCAATCAAAGAGGGCGATAAATCTTCTTTTGGAAAAGGTGGCATGATGTCTAAATTTAAAACAGCGCAAACGGCGGCCAGCAATGGTGCTGATGTTTTTATAGTTGGAGCTTGCAAAGACGATTTCATTTTAAGATTAATTTCTGGTGAAAATTTAGGTACAAAATTTGTGGCAAAGAAAATCGGTAACAAATAAAAATGAACCTCAATAAACTTTTAGCCGAAGCCAAAAATTCAAGTGCACAACTGCTATCAACAGATGTAGATACTATTAATGAATGCTTGAAAAAACTTGCAATTAAATTGGTTGAACACACAAATCAATTATTAGCAGAAAACGAAAAAGATTTAAAAAATTTTGAGGATGGCGCCGCACTACGCGACAGAATTTTGCTCACACCGGAAAGAATTAGTGCTTTAGCAAAAAGTTTGACTCACTTAGCAGAAATGAAATCGCCAATAAATGATTTGATTGAAGAAAAAGTACTAGAAAATGGTTTGAATTTAAAAAGAGTAGTGGTGCCTTTGGGGCTAGTTGGAGCTATTTTTGAGGCACGACCAAATGTTGTAGTAGATATTTTTGCGCTATGTTTTAAAACTCAAAATGCTTGTGTTTTAAAAGGCGGGTCTGATTGTGAAAAATCAAATGAATGCTTGGTAGACATTATAAAAAGCGTTTTAAGCGAATATGATTTGCAGGATGCCATAACACTTTTGCCAAACGATAGAGCTGTGGTAGCGGACTTTTTAAAGGCAAATGAGTTTGTGGATGTGATTATTCCAAGGGGCGGAAAGGCCTTGATTGATTTTGTTAGAAACAATGCAACTGTACCAGTAATTGAAACAGGAGCAGGCGTTGTACACACTTATTTTGATGAATCGGGAGATTTACAAATGGGCGCAGACATTGTTTATAACGCTAAGGTTAGCCGTCCTGCGGTTTGCAATTCGTTAGATACGCTTTTAATTCATCAGTCGCGAGTGCCAGATTTGCCTGCACTATGCGAAAAACTGGCAGATCAAAAAGTAAAAATTTTTGTAGATAAAACCGCATTTGAGGTTTTGAAAAACCATTATCCGCCAGAACTTTTAAGTGTGGCAGACGATACGCATTTTGGCATGGAGTTTTTAAGCCTGCAATTAGCAATAAAGACAGTAAGCAACCTAGATGAGGCTATTGAGCATATCAATCAATTTGGGTCTCGTCATAGTGAAGCCATCATCACAGAGAATCAAAATAACGCCGATGAGTTTATTAAAAAAAATGATGCAGCTTGTGTGTATCAAAATGCTTCAACTCGATTTACAGATGGCGGCGAATTTGGCTTGGGTGCAGAAGTAGGTATAAGTACTCAAAAACTGCATGCAAGAGGGCCTATGGGGCTTAATGCGCTCACTACTTATAAGTGGATTATTAAAGGAAATGGGCAAATTAGAAGCTAAAAACAAATAATTAGCTTGCATTTCGGGGCTAAGGCAAATAAAATCTTCGTTGTTTTGAGCTTCCTTTTATGGGTCAGTAGCTCAGTTGGTAGAGCAGAAGCCTTTTAAGCTTTTGGTCCTGGGTTCGAGTCCCAGCTGACCCACCATTGACACTTTTGTCGAAAAACTATAGAATAAGTATAGAATTTCTATAGTTTGCTATGACTCAGTATTCAACAATTTCAATAGATAAGAGAACTAAAGATAAGGCTGCCAAAAGAGCCAAATTTGACGCTATTCCTGTTTCCACAGTTGTGCGAATTTTGCTGAACGATTATGCAGAAGGCAAGATAATGATAGGCTCTAAGATGAATTTAACAGAAAATGGTTTTACATCTGAGTTTGAAGAAAGTGTTATTAGTAGCGACAAAGAGCAGGAATCTCCAGCTTTCAAAAATATGAATGAGGCTATAAATTATCTTCATAAGGAATCTAAAAAGCTTAACTAAGGCGGAGATGAAAATTAGATTTCGCAAATCTTTTATAAAACAATATTCTAAATTAACTTTGAAACAGAGGGGTGATGTGGATTTTACCTTAAAATTGTTTGAAGTTAACCCGCAGGATAGCAAGTTGAAGAACCACGCTCTAAAAGGTGCATTGAGTGGGTATAGAGCCATTTCTGCAGCATTTGATATGCGTGTAGTATTTATAATGAGAGAAAACTATGTTTATGTGGAAATGATTGCCGTTGGTACACACAATCAAGTTTATTGACTCACCATTTATTTTTTCTTGAAGTCTGCCTCAGTTAAACAAAGCCATTGCTTTCAAGGACTTTAATAATTAACTTTGTCGAATATAGTTTAGGCATACTTTAAAGAACCAGAGATCACTTGTACTCTCTCTATTTTAGACACTTTTGGCGCTTCTATATCTTCAAAATAAAGTTCTAAGGCCTCTTCTAGGTTTTTCAGCGCCTCTTTTCGGGTTTCACCAAAACTGGAAACATCTACATTGAGGCATTGTGCAACATAGTATTTTTCTTCTTTCCACACAGCATATTTTAACGAAATTTTTTTAGACATGGATTTTTTACGTGAATACCCTACGATTTTACGCTCAAAAAAAATATAAGTCCATTTTTACTCGTTAGCATTGCTGAATAAAAATCCAGAGCCAACTAGCACCAAAGCCGGTAGGGCAAACCAAAAGTTGTAGTATTGCGCTAGTATTTGAATGAGGCGTGAGTCTTTGAATAATAAGGTCATATCTGCATTTATTCCAGTTACAGAGCCGTTTACGAAGGAAACCCCTGAAGCGTAAACTATTAAGGTGCTCATAATGAAGGCGGCGCATAAAAAGCCTAAGCCCAGTAAAATAACCATTCTCATAGTGCCGGAACGGTGAGCATCGGTGTTAACATTAAAGGCTCCTCTTACTGAAAATAAAATTACCAGAGTAATAAAGAGGAAGACTTTCAAAAAAACTACAGCCTCTAAATCGTTAGCTACAATGCTATTATTGAAGAATTTCGCTACGAAACGAGAGCCGGTAAAGTACAATCCAAAAATATTACCAAGAGCATCGGCAGCCAAAGCTGCGATGTATGTGCCAATCATTACTTTTAGCGTGTTGTTGCGACCAATTATAAAACTATAGGCAATAATAGTTACCAAAAAGACGATTACAAATAGGTCCCAAGAGAGTTTTTCAATCATGTTGCCAGCTAAAAGTACTGGGGAAATCCTATTATATATGCCTGTTTTTTACAAGTGATTAGCTAAACCATCCCTTGTCAGGTTTCACCTCTATGTTGCCTTCTTTGGCCAACTCATCATACATTTGCTTCTCTTTTTTGCCGATTTTTTCGGGAATTTCAACTATCACCTTTATATAGTGGTCGCCATGTCCGCCACCATTTAACTGTGGAACGCCTTTATCTTTCAATTTAAAAATCTTGCCACTTTGAGTTCCATGAGGAATTTTAAGTGTAACTTTTTCGTGAACTGTTTCAATTTCAATTTCCGCTCCTAATATTGCCTGCAACACATGAATTTTCACTTCGCTGTGAATATCAAAGCCGTTTCTAATAAATTTAGCACTTCTCTCTACCTTTATATGCACATATAAATCTCCGTGTTTTCCACCTTTTACTCCCGCCTCGCCCTTGTCGCTCAATCTCACCACAGCTCCATTGTCTACACCAGCCGGTATTTTAACCTTAATTTTTTCGGTTTTTCGCAATCGACCGGTGCCATGACATGAAGTACAAGCCTTTTCTGGCGTTTGCCCCTCACCATGGCAAGTTTCACAAACGCGTGAAGTATTGATTTGCCCCAAAATGGTATTTCTAATAGCCCTTACCTCACCAGTTCCTTGGCAAGTAGCGCAATTGATCATTTTACTGCCCGGCTCAACCGTTTGACCTTTGCAGTGATCGCAAGTTTCAGGTTTTGTTACTTGAAGCTCCCTTTCGGCTCCAAATACAGCTTCTTCAAATCTAAGATTAATTACAGCTTCGATGTCGTTACCTCGTCGAGCGCCAGTTTTTGGCTTTCTTGCTCCTCTTTGGCCACCTCCACCAAAAAAAGTTTCAAAAATATCAGAAAATCCACCTGCGCCACTAAAGTCGCTGGCATCAAAACCAAAGCCACCAAAGCCCTGACCTTGACCGCCAAAGCCCTGTCCCTGCCCAGAAAAACCTTGCCCATAATTTGCTCCTGCAGAGCCAAATTGATCGTATTGGGTGCGTTTTTGCTTGTCTGAAAGCACTTCGTAAGCCTCATTGATCGCTTGAAAATTGGCATTTGCCTTAGCATCATCCTTGTTTTTATCGGGATGATATTTTTGTGCCAACTTTCGGTAAGCCTTTTTGATTTCTTGCTCCGAAGCCTGCTTGTCTATATCTAATACCTTATAGTAGTCTTTGTTTTCAGCCATTATATTTGGTCAAATGCGGGCAATAAAATAACCTGTTTTATTTAAGTTAGCAAGCGCATAACCGCTAACACCTTGCAATGGTAAAAGGCTTTATTTATACTTCCGCCGTTATTTTTGCGCTGCGTTCGTCTAGTGGCCTAGGACACTGCCCTCTCACGGCGGAAACACGGGTTCGATTCCCGTACGCAGTACCAAAGCCATATAACGCCAATCATAAAGATGCGTAGTAAAATATTTAACTCAATTTGTCACCTAGAAGTTTGAAACGCAAAGCGCCCTTACTAAGTATTTTAAGGCGTAAACTTCAACAAAAAGGAGTTAAACAACCCGTTAGACACATTAGTAGAAAAAAGAGCATGTGTTTGACACTTAATAGCATATTTGATAGATTCTTCTGGACGTAAAAAGCGTTAGAAACAAGCGAAAAATGAGGTTACACACTGCAACTGCTTCGGCGGAAAGCTGTGTGTAGAGAGGTGAAATTGTGTTTTTGGTTCATTGAAAATTAGGGACATCGAGATATATAAGATGATTTACGAATGACAGGTAAGTGTACGAAAACAAAAACCGGCTAGGTGCTACCGCCCAAAGTTAAAGGTAGTCTTCTTTGCCCAAAACTATTTGTTTAATCTTTTTTACATTGCAGGGCTTCGGCTCGTAACTAGATTCAACAAATTTTACAAATTAGTGATAAAATATTTATTTATTAAACCAATGCGCATATGAATACGCTATTGCGAAAGCTTATTGCTTCAGCAAGTGTAATCGTTGTTATTTCTGGTTTGATGGTATCTACCGTATCAGCTGCAACATTTTCGGATGTTTCTACTGATGACATGTGGTATGACGCTGTTGAGCAAGGGGTAGTTGACGGTACATTTTCTTCAGCAGAAAAATTTAATTCCTTCGATACGGTAAACCGTGCGATGATGGCAGTTATTGCTGTTAAAGCTGGTGGTTTCGAAATGGAAGACGCTGGGGTAACAAACCCATTCCCTGATGTACCTGCTGACCACTGGGCTGCAGATGCTATCTATACAGGTGTTAAGAACGGATTATTCAAAGGTTATGATAACGGGAACTTCGGTCCTGGCGACTCTCTTACTAGAGGGCAAGCTGCTATCATCCTTATGAATGCATTCGCTTTTGATGCTTCACAAGACTGTGGTGCTACATTCTCGGATGTTCCATCATCTCACTATGCTGCTGATGCTATCAGCCAAGCTTGGTGTTGGTCTTGGATCAACGGTTACGATAACGGAAAATTTGGTCCTAACGACTCTTTGTTGAGATACCAAATTGCCATTATGGTAAACAATGCTAAACACAACGCTGTTTGGAGAGAATGGACAGGTGAAACACCAGTTACTGGAGGATCTCTAACCATTACAGAAGGTAACAATATGCCTAACGGCGGAACTGTTCCTAAAGCTGCTACTAATGTTAACTTCCTTTCTTTTGCTTTAACAGCAGGTGACGAAGAAGCTTCAGTAGACAACTTAGTTCTTGGAAGACAAGGTGTAGGTACAACACAAGATATTGCTGCTGTATACATCTACGAAAAGAACAACCGTTTAACAACTGGAAGAACTATCAGCAGTGACGATAATACTGTTGAATTCTCTAGTTTAGGTTGGACTCTTGCTCCAGGTGAAACACGAAACTTCGATGTTCGTGTTGATATTGCTTCTGGCGCAACTGCTTCTGATGAACACAGACTATACATCTACTCTCTTGAGGGTGCTGATGAAGTAGGTGGAGAAGTTAACTTGGCTGGTCCTTACTTTACTATCGGTGGTCAATCTGCTGGAACTTTACTAGTGGAAAAGACTGGTTCACTAGTTAACCCTACATTAGGACAAAACGAAGCTAGAATTTCTCAATTCAAAGTAACACCAGCTGGTGAAGATGTAACTCTTAAATGGGTAAACCTTTACGTAACTGGTACTATCAGTAGTAACGAAATCGGTAACTTCAAATTGTACCAAGGTACAAGTGTAGAGGCTGCTAATTTAGTTTCTGAAACTGATTCTATTTCTGATCGTGATACTGCTAACTTCGATCTTGGAGACGGTATTATGATTGAAGATGGTAAACAAGAAACTTTCATTGTTGTAGCTGATCTTGACGGAGATGTTAACGACACTGTTGTTACTTACATCGACGAAAATTCAGATGTTTACGCAGAAGGTGATGTTTACGGTACAGGTTCA
>JBGAUX010000045.1:0-7032 GCA_044228405.1 Candidatus Altimarinota bacterium
GCTGGATGTTTCGCGCGTGTGTTGTGTTGATAATTCTTCATCTAAAGCTTTATCCGCGCCCCCAGACTGCACGCCATCGGCTGTTATGCGCAGATTTTTTCCTCCAACCTTTAAACCTTGAAAGAAAAAGAAAATATAAAGTGGAAAGAAAACAATTCGCTTCCACACAACTCTGGTACAAAAAGCCCGCGTATAAATTCTTTGCAAGTTTTCGATGTTCATAAAAGCACCCTTGTCCAATATTTTCACACATTTTGTAAAAACAATTCGCCATTTATCTGGCAAAGGCCTAAACACAATTTGCATCCAAGCTTGATCTTCTAGGTTAGAAAACTGTGAAAAAGTGGCTGTGATACCAGCAATTGGGTCAACAGGTAATCTAGTTAGCATATCTTCAAACTGGGGATATCGTTTTATAGGTTGGATATCGGTATCACTCAAAGCTAGTTCTGCACCCACGGCATTTTTAAAAACATCTACAGCTGTAAAATTGGTACTTTTGGATAAGTCATGTTGAACAATACCCTTTTCGGCAACCTTTTCATCTTGTTTAGTATTACCAGCACTCGCAACATCAACAAATCCACCCTGCGCATAATCCTCAACTTCAAAAATTTCAACATCAGGATACTGTGCGTAAATTTGCCCTTCAATTAAATTTCTCAACTTAGAAGGAAAAACTACATAAAACCTAATCAATCTATTAACATTAGCAATTTCAAAGCTAATTTGAGGTGTACTCTGCCCCTTAAGTTTTTGCCATAAAGACAAATCCTCACCCACTCCATGAAAAGTCGCAAATATTTGTTCCGCTACTTTTGGCCCATTTTCATTTAATTTGGAAACTCGCACAGCCAAAACCGTCCGCTTTTCTTTTTTTCGCACTCGTTGTTGTTGAAAATTGATAAAAGAATTTAACAGCAGAGCTAATAAAATCCCTACAATTACAATTGCAACAAACCACAATAATAAAGTCACAAAAAACATTTCCAAAAAAAGATATAATTTTCCCGTATTTTAAGCTAATAAGCTAGTTTTGCAAGGGTGAACAGCAGATAATTATTTTATGTACTTTTGCAAAAGTACATAAGCCGACATGCTATCTTTTAAATTAACATACTCCTCTGGGGCAAAACCGGCCTCTTTATACATTTCTGTAGCCTCAAAAGTAGAAAAAGACTCATCTACATTTACAACTGGAATTTCCCCATGTTTTTGCAAACACTCACTAAAAAGCAGGTTTTTTTCGGCTTGAGCACTCATAGAGCCACCCGTATTCAAAGGCAAACCCACAATAATCTCCTTAACAGCCTCTTGCTCGCAAAATTGTATCACTTTAGCACACGCCACATTTAAATCGCCCTCATTAGCAATAAAAGGACGAATAAAACACAATTGGCGTGAGCTATCACTGATAGACACGCCAATTCTTTTTTCACCGTAATCCAAGGCTAAAATTTTGCCTTTGTTCATTATAAAGCTTCTACATTAGCAACCGCTTTTGCCTCAACACCTTCTGCAAGATGAATAACAAAATCGTGTTTACCTGTCTTTTTAAAATGCTCAGACATAATAATATTTGAAGCATCCAACTCAACATTCATGTCTGCTTTAATAGCTTCTACAATGTCTTTTTCTGTAATTGAAGCGTACAAAGTAGATTTACCTGTTGTTTTTGCTTTAAGTTCAAATACTTTGCCACTCAAAGACTTTTGCAAAGAATCAGCTTGGCTTTTTAGTTCACCAATCTTCTTTGTTCTGTTTTCTAATCGAGCAGTAGCAACTCTTAATCGTCCAAGTGTAGCCACTTCAGCCAATGCTGATGGTAATAGAAAATTCAAAAAATATCCGTCTTTAACATTCACAATGTCACCTTTTCGGCCCACATGTTTTACATCGTTGGTTAGAATTACTTTCATCATATTATTATTGCTAATTATTAAATTTTTGATTTGTGCCCTCAATTTTTAAAAGATTTGAGCCAAAAAGTCAAGGACTTACTAAAGCGTCCACTCTGAGATGTTGGCAAATCTATCGGCTGTAAACGATAAGTTTTCAAAATACAAACCGGTAGCCTTTTTATCGCTGGCATAGTAATAAACTGGTCTATACAAGAAAAACGCGGGAAAATCATCACGCAAAGTACTCGCCAACCTACTCAATTTTTCTTGTTTTTTAGTTTCATCAAATGTTCCTCTAATATCTTGAATTAAAGCATCAACCGCAAAACTCTTATAGTTTGAAAGATTGAGACCTCCACCTTGTGCCTGTGTAGAATGCCAAAACGAGTATATATCAAAGTTATAACCCAAGCTTTGGCCGGCAAACACTAAGTCGTAATCACGATTTTGAAGCTTATCTACATACACATCCGCAGCCTCAAAGTCTGGTAGCACCTCAATGCCAACCTCTCTCCACTTTGTCACCAAATATTGCACTAATTTTTCTGTTTCTTCTTTTTGACGAGGGTCTGTATAACTTCTTACCAATAGACTTAAAGTTAATGTCTCACCTGCCTCATTTGCTCTTACCGCAGACTGATTTCCGTCTGGATATTTAAATCCAGCTTCATACAAACCACCTTGGGCTTCTTCCTTACTATACTTATAAACCCAATCATCCTTTTTTAATTCTAGTAAAGGATTATCCACCAATTCTTTATCTTCTACTACACTCAACATTTCTTCCTTATTTATTGATTTGATTAAAGCCAGTCTCAGGCCTCTAGCTTTTAAAAATGGCTTATCCATATTCATAAAAATTGCCGAATATTGAGGCAAAGTATAATTATAAAGTTCAAAACGAGAATCGTCTTTAAAAATCTTGGCATCTTGACCAGAAACCTTTACTACCCCATTAAGCGCGCCTTTTTCATTCAACAAGGAAACCGCATTAGGAAAAGAGTAAATTCTAAAGAAGCCGATTGAAGGTTTTGCACCGTAGTAATCGCTAAACAAAGTTAAAGTTACTTCCGAACGCTCGTCGGAAAGCTCTTTAATTGCGCCTTCCATTTGATAAGGTCCAGTTCCAACAGGCTTAGTGCTAAATTCATTTTTTAGCATCTCGCCAACAGCAACTTCGCCAAGCAAATGCTTAGGCAATATGCCAGTTGTAAAATTACTAATAAAAAATGAATCTGGTTTATTTAACAAAAATTGAATAGTCACAGCATCAATTTGCTTAATTTCAACAGCATCAAAATTAGATTTCAATACTAAATTCGCAAATTCATCGCTCTGAATAACATCGTGAAAAGTATAATAAACATCATCTGTAGTTAAATCTTGGCCATCGTGCCACTTCACGCCCTGCTTAACCACAAAGGTATAAGTCAATTTATCATCACTAATTTGCAAATCTGCTAAGTCGGATACAAAAGATCGAGTTTTAGGATCATATTTTAAAAGACCAGAAAAAATCAGCCTCGAAATATCACGCTCAGCCTCGTTTAAATCGGCATAAACAGGGTTTAAAGCCCGCACAGTACCTAAAACACCTTCTGTATAAATCCCTTTAGCGCTTGTTTCTTGTACAACTTCATCCCCACTACCAAAAGAAATTTTGAACAAAGAAAAAAGTAGTATAAACACAAAAATACCAGACCAAATCTTATCTTTTAAAGAATATTCAGCTAGGGTTTGCAAATACATATTAGAGTTTTTTCTTCTCATAGTTGAATATCAAACAATTAAAAGTTCAGAATTACTGGAAAAAAACAAAAGAGAATGAAGTAGCAATAAACAAAACTGCCAAAATTACAGTTAATGAAGATAGAACTTTTTCTGCGCCTCTTTTACCTCTTTGAAAACTACCAGTTCCACCAAACACACTAGATAAACCAGTGTCTTTTTCTTGAGAAAGAATCACAAGACTTAATAAAATTGAAATTACCAATTGAAATGTTAACAAAAATTCCTTCATATTAGCGGTTTTTAACGATTAAATGTTCTCCCCAGTTGATAACACCTAGTATAATTGCAGAAAAGAAATATGTTCCAAGCCCTGCAAAATTTAAAGTGACATCTTTGAATTCCAAAGAATTAACAAGGAAAACAGCGAGCCAAAGTATAAGAGCATTGATAACAATAAGCAAGAGTCCGCCAGTAATTATAATAAAAGGAATAGAAAGCACTTTTACAAATGGCTTAACAAAAGTGTTTAATAAGCCAATAAATAAGCCACCAACAATAAATGTTTTTGCTCCGCCAGTGTAAGTAATTGAATCCACCAGCTGAGCCGTGGCAAACAATGCAAAAGCATTCAAAATAATACCGATAACAACTTTTTTCATATAGTTTTAATTTTTCTTAAGATACAGAGAAACGGCCTCATTTTCAACCTCTAGGTTGATAGTGTAATCAGCATCGTCAATTTCTGCTTTTACCAAGCTGTCAGCCAAGGTTTCGGTTTGAATATATGTACCAAAAACATCCAAAATAGTTTGATAGTTTTCGCCAGTTTTTATTCCTAAACTAATGTGGTCATCAACATTAAAGCCTGCCTCTTTTCTAGCTTCTTGAATAAATCGAACCAAATCACGAGCAACACCTTCTTGTTGCAATTCTGGCGTAAGAGTAAGATCTACAGAAACCACCACTCCCCTATCTCCAGCCACAAAATGACCTTCCACACCTTCATAAACCATTTCATATTCATCTGCTTCAAGCTCCCATTGGCCATCCACTAACAGCGATCCGTCGGGTCTTTCTTCAAAATTACCGGCTTTGGCAGCCATAATAATATCCTGCACCACTGCGCCAAATTTTGGACCAATCAGTGAACCAATTGGCTTAGCAAGCTTGCGAGCCAATTTGCTAGCATCATCCACAAAAACAACCTCTTTTACATTCAATTCTTCTTCAATCATTTGAATATCCTGCTCCATTAATTTTCCAGAGCCAACAACCTCAACTTTGGCGAGCGGTTGGCGTACCTTGGCGTTGTGTTTAGCTCTAACAGAAAGTCCAAGGCTCACAATTTTTTTAACCATTTCCATTTCACGATTTAATTCTAAATCGATATTGCTCTCTTCAAATTCCGGCCAATCTGCCAAATGAACGGACTCCTCACCTGTTAAATTTGTATAAATTTCTTCACTAATAAACGGCATAAAAGGAGCCAAAATCATCGAAAGTTTGCGCATTACATGAAACAAAGTTGAATAAGCCTCATTTTTATCGCTGTCGTTTTCACTCTTCCAAAAACGGCGACGACTTCGACGGATATACCAGTTAGTTAAGCTATCTATAAAGCCCACAATCGGCTCGGTTGCGCGTTGTAAATCGTAGTTGTCTAACTGCAAAGTGAGTTCTTTTAAAAGTTGCTCAAACTCAGAAATCAGCCATTTATCAAGGCGATTACTCTTTTTTTCAACCATTTTTTCCTTTGTCCAACCGTCTATATTGGCGTAGGTAACAAAAAAGCTATACGAATTCCAAAGTGGCAATAAAATATTTCGCACCACATCGGCAACACCTTTATCGGAAAAGCGTAGAGCCTCGGCCTTTACTACTGGTGAATTCATTAAATAAAAACGCAATGCATCTGCACCATGTTCATTAAAAACATCCTCGGGTGGGGTGTAATTTTTTAAGCGCTTACTCATTTTTTTGCCGTCTTCAGCCAAAATCAAACCATTCACAATAACATTTTTAAATGGTGATTTACCAAAAAGTGCAGTACCCAAAACTACTAAAGTGTAAAACCAACCTCGGGGAATTCGCTTATAAGTTTTCCCGTCTTTTTCAATAACAAGATCATCTACAAAGTGCTTGTGCAGGTCTAAAACCTGTTTGCCACAAAAATCTTCCAACTCTTTAATACTGCCCATACAAAGCATTTCGCCAGTTTCTTCGCACTGCCAAATTGGCAAAGGTGTGCCCCAAAATCGATTTCTACTAATACACCAGTCTTTAGCATTTTCCAGCCACTTACCAAAACGCCCCTCTTTTACATGTTCGGGCACCCAATGAATTTCGCGGTTGGCGGCCAGCATTTGCTCTTTAATCTGCGTAACACGCACAAACCACGAACTAGTAGCATAATTCATTAACGGAGTGTCACAACGCCAACAATGCGGGTAGCTGTGCTTATACTTTTCATTTTTGAATACCAGCCCGCGTGCTTCCACCTCGGCAATCAACTTAACCTCAGCCTCTTTAACAGGCATACCAGCATATTCACCAGCGATACTGTTATATCGGCCGTCCATTTCTACATCCATAATCATTGGCAAGCCGTTATTTACAGCCGCCTCCATATCAATTTCACCATAGGCACCGTTGATGGTCACAATCCCCGTTCCTTCGGCAACTTCTACATAGTCACCTGCAAACACATGGTAGGAATTAGCATTTTTAGCCACCTCTTCAAGTTTTTTATATGAATCGATGATTGGTCTGTATTCAAGCCCAACTAAATCACTCCCTTTTATTTCCTCCAAAACTTCGTAATCTTCAATGCCATCGAGCACAAATTCCATTCTATCTTTAACAAAAATAAACTTTTCAGCCCCAATTTTTACTTTTACATAGGTAAAATCTGGCCCAACCGAAAGCCCCACAGTACCAGGAGTACTCCAAGGAGTAGTTGTCCAAGCCAAAAGATAAGTTAGTGGCTCATTTGCCAACTCAAATTTCCACACAACGGCGGAATCTTTTACATCTTTATAGCCCAGTGTTACCTCAAAATTTGAAAGTGGCGTTACACAGTGTGGACAAACATGCATAGCCTTTTTACCCTGGTAAATTAAATCTTTATCCCACAATTGCTTAAACACCCACCAAACCGACTCCATAAACTCCGGACTCATGGTTTTGTAATCATTTTTAAAATCCACCCAACGGCCCATTCGCAAAACCGTCTGCTCCCACTCAGCCGTATACCTCAAAACAATACTCCGGCATTTTTCATTAAAGTCATATACACCCACTTTTTCCTCAATTTCATTTTTACCACTCAAGCCCAATTCCTTTTCCACCTCATTTTCCACAGGCAATCCATGACAATCCCACCCAAAGCGCCTCTCCACTC
>JBGAUX010000046.1:0-6956 GCA_044228405.1 Candidatus Altimarinota bacterium
AGAGCCATTAAGGGTCTTGCTGCAACCGAACAAAGCTTGCAAAATTTAGCCGATCATCTAGCTAATATAGCGCTAATTGAAAGCAGAAAAGCCAAGGAAAAAGCGCATCGAAGTGCACTCAAAGGTCTTTTAGAAAAACTGGATGGTTTAAACTCCACAAACACAGCCTTGATGGCTGGCTTTGTGAAACCAACCCTAGATATTGGTACAATGCTCACAAAATTGGGTGCAGCTCAAAGTACCGGAGCAACAGTGAGTAGTGACGATAATGAGATACTCACCTACTCAAAAATCGTTGATACTTGGCTCAAAGGCACTGCTACAATTGGCGGCGTTACAACCACTCGCTTGGAGCACATTCAAGCTGCGGCGGATGAGAATTTAACGACTATTGACGGCGAGATTGATGAGAAAAAGGCTGAGTTGGCGAAATTGTTGAAAAATAAGGGTAAGGAGACTTCTTTGAGCGACAGAGATTTTAATATTGGCTTGCACATGAACTTGGCGCAACAGGATGCCGAATTGTCTAAAGTGCCAGCAAAAGATTTGGAATCGGCTGTGAAGCTGAATATATTAAGTGATGTGTTGGATTTAAAGGAAAATGGACGGGTTGGAAAATCGTTTAATGCGGATAGGAGATCAATTTTGGAGGATATTAAGCCTAGTGATAAGGCTCGCTTCAGTTCGTTAAAAGGTGTGGCCTACTACGATAAAAAGGGGGTTATGCATAAGCCTTTGGCACTTTATGGTCTTAGCACAACAGATGTAAATAATTTGTATGCTGATATTGCAAGTAACAATTTACCTTTTCCATCGGCTGTATTTTTGTATGCCGCTTTAGGACTGGCAAATCAAGCTGAACATCCAAATGCGCAGTTACTAAGAAGACAGATAATCAATCATTTATTGAAAAAATTTGGAGATGAAGATGTGGCGGTAAAAAACTTTAAAAATTATGTCGGACAAGCTCAAGATGCGTTAAAAAAGGCTGAATCAAAGGGATTGGCCGATTCGTCGGTGGAGAGAACATCGAAATTTTTCGCCAAGTGGGCGGAAAGAAGAAAGAAAGTGGCGGAAATTGTAGCCGGCAAAAAAGGACTAGTGCAAAATCTAACTGAAGCATCGGAGGCCAAAGGTGGCTTAACGCTTGGTGGCGCTCTTAAAACAGTAGCCGGACATGCGGCTTTGAGAGTTGTACCAACTACTTTGGGTGTTGCCAAATTCACAGCGCAAAACGGAGGTGAGGCGATTTTGGGCACGGCCAAAATCGCCGGTGGATTGCTAACTCACGTACCGGGGGCAACATTAAGAGCTTTGGGGCGCAATTTACCAAATATTATTAAGCCATGGAGACTTGTGGGAAATGCCATTGGTGCCACTGTTAAAACAGTGCTGCACCCTGTGCAAACACTAAAAGAACTTTCCGGCAGAGAAGGTAAGGATTTGTTTGGAGCAAGTTATCATAATTATGATGGTGCTAAAAAAGTTAAAGAAGGTGCTGACAAATACGCAGAGAAGCTGGATGAAAGTCATAAAAAGTGGACTTCACTCAACAAAACCTATCATTACGAAATACCAAATGAGTACGATTGGATGAGTTTTGCCTGGGACGATACGATAGACAAATCCAATGTGGTAGCTGCAAAAGTGGAACCTGCCAACGATGATTCAAAATCAGGTGATCAAAAAGCCGCTTAACCCAAACACATGAAAACTCAATCAAATTTTAAGGATACATTTATAGAAATCGCCTTTAAGCATGTGAATAGAGAGGCTTATCCGGCCTTGAGCGAAGATGCTTTGGTGTCTTTGCGGGAGTTGTTTTACATTCATTTGGAAAATTGCATTTTGGTGAGCATCTTAAAGTATGCCGACGAAGATGTGATTACGGTTTATAAGGCTTGGCAAAAAATGCAGTCTGAGAGTGCTGAAAGCGGCTTGGGTGCTGATGGTAATAGCTTGGGTGAGGGAGCTAACTTGGGTGCCGACGATTTATCCTTCAACTATGCATCTTTTGATACCCTAGTTGATTTAATGATTGGAGATAAGGAGCTACAGGCGAAAGTTGATGCCGAGGTTGAGAATTTTGCGCAAGAGTTTGCCAGATACGCACATGGATATATGGATAGCGGTGAATAATGTGGATGTTTGGTAGCAATTGTCGCAATATTTGCGTTTTACCACTAAATATAGTATAATATAGTATTGGCGTTTGACAAAAATCGCACAAACCATATTATGCAATACTCTCTATAATCAAATTACTATGAGTACAACCAATGGAAATATACCAGGTGGAGCGGAAGAGAAAATGGAGCGAAGAGGGTTTTTTAAAAAGTTAGGTGTTGCATTAGGTGTTGGCACTGCATTAGTAGTTGGGGGTACTGTTAAATCAACCCGTGAAGAAGCATTGAGCGTATTAAATGAGGCAGATGAAGCTCCTGAAATTGACGAGGCAGCTCAATTAGCTACTGGTCAAAGAATTTGTGATAAATTCGAACAACAAACCGGCATAAGGATCCCGCTAGAAAAGATTGATGGGCATCTTTCTGCAAACCTTGATAATGCACACTTTACAGATCCAAAACTAGAAAAATTATCACAAGAAGAATTAGCTGCTAAAATGAAGGAGGCAGGTATTGGCAGTTCCATAATTGGAGGCCTGTTGGGTTTATTTGTTTTGAGTAAAATTTACACATATTTTAGAAGTAAACCTTTGCTGAAAGGTCCTGATGTTGCAGACACGCAACGAGCTCAAGCAGAGTTGACTCAGAGTGTTGATACCTTAAAACAACAGCTTCAACAACGCAACATGATTGGGAACGAGCCTTATCAAATCCCTAGCATTTCAATTGGTGTAGATATTACTCCTGAAGGCTTAAATGACCTATTTGCAAGTGTTAAACGGGAAGACAATGTATATAATATGGTTGAGGATGCTGCTGCAGCTTTGCGTGATCTTTTAGCTCGAAGGGCGGATCTAACCGAACCAGCTCAGAGAGACAGATTTAAGCAGGCTGTATTAACTGCTTTGCGAAATTCAAATCTTGTTGTTCCAGAAGGAGAAATACCAGGTGCTAATGACTACAGGGTTGATCCGGCTACAATTAGTACTGCAACAGAACAAGCATTACTGGGTGGTGTTAGTGCAATTTTTGATAACCAATTTAGAGCACTAAGTCACGACCATCAACATGGTTACAGTGACGCGTCAAATAGGTTTATACTCACAGAACAACGGAGAATGGATACAATACGAGCAAGAATGGAGCAACCACTTGCCGTGATACAAACTGCGAGAGAGAATCTACGAAAAAATACTCCAATTGAGAGACAAGTAAGAGATGCATTAGTGGGGCAAGGCAATGGTGGGGCACTAACTAGAAGAGAGGTATTTAGACGTGCAGGAACAGTTGTTGCTGCAGGAGGAGCTTTATGGCTAAGTTCTAGTCTTTATGATTATTGCGAGTCTGGCACAGACCGTAGTGGTTCTGGGGCCTTGCCAAGTGGTGGTAATCCTGATGAAAGACTGGATCAAATCCCTCAAGGCGGTGGCAATACAGGTGAAAACCCAAATACATCTAAGCCTCAGCCAGACAACGACAATAATAAACCAAGTGACAATACTCAAACTATGCCACCAACAGACAAACAAGTAGAAGACCAAGATGAATTTGATAATCTTTAACAGATATTATTTAAATGAACACCCAACACCAATTACATACTGAGACAGATTTCCAAGACGTAGTACCTGATTCACCAGAGCAGGGTTTGCTTACAGCTCCAACTAAAAAAGGAGCTGTAGTTGACGGTCTTAGGGGGTTTATAGGTAAAATGGCAAGAAAAGTGGGCTTGGCCACAAATTCTCCTACAAAGGAAGCTAGGCCACCGGGTGAAGCCCAGCCAAAAGAAAGTGGTGTGAGTAGAAGAGGATTTTTAAAGTTTACTGCTGCAGCTGCCCTGCTTCCAGCTGTAAATTCTGTGGCTAGCGGATGTGGTGCAATAGACGATTTAGTTGATCCTGTTGTTGATGCATTTCAATATGTTGTAGATAAGGGCGAAGAAGCTTTAAGCGCCGTAGGGCAACTTGGCTTGGACATGGTTACTCCAGGGTCGCCACTAGATGCATCTACAATTATTCAATGGTATAAAAATCCAACTACAGATGAAGCCAAAATGGTGGCAGAAATTTATAGGGATAAAGTTATTCCTCGTTTAAATCAGCTATTAGCTTCTAAAAGCTATAAGCAGGCTACCCCTACAATAAAGGAATTATTGCAGAAATACCTGATTTTGGCAGTAGTGACTGAGGAGGTTGTGGTTAAATACAAGACAAAGAAATCTGAAAGGGTGCAAGCCGAAGGAGAAGTCGATAATGAAAAGCGCCGAATTGGCAGAAATATCAATCTTGATAAATTAGAAAAGGACATCGAGAGATATGATGACAGAATTGAAAAAGCTCGAGAGCGTATTGATGAGGCAAAAACCAAGGTGCAAAAAGAGGCCTTTGAAGATGCCCTCAGTTTATTAAAGGCTAATCATGATGAATTGAGGGACCAACGCGATACTGAGTTGGAACCATATAGAAAAGCTGTGAGTGATGAAACTCAGTACAAAATAGACAACTTATACTTTTCTGAAGTGCAACTTCACTATTTACTTCGTCAGTTAGAACAGGGCTTGGGTAGTGCAAAAAATGCCTATGAAAAAGAAGCCAACACCGTAAAAAGGGATCAATAAATTTTTAAGTTAATTCAGTTTTAGAACGGCCATACAAATTCTATGGCTTGGTTCACCTTTTCCTTGGTGTGCCACCAAAGAGATCTCGGCTTATCTAAGTGAGCTCTATTAGCATCTTCTCTCAATGTATCGTCCACTCTAACTCTAAAGCTAGCAATGGCTAAGTCTTGATCAGATCTTTTGCCCAGTGCAAATATATTGTTAATTGTAGCCATCATATCAAAGTCCGGATGGCGGTTATTTCGTATATCATCAGCTAATTTTCTAATAATTTTACCGTCGTATTCATCATCGGCATCAACAATCTTTTCAACTTTATTTACCGCGTCAATCAACTTAACTTTAATTTGGCTTTTGTTTAGTTTTGGCAACATATCCAGTGCTTCTTTCGCCTTTGTGAGTGAACCACCTTTGGCGATAAAGTCTGATTCCGGAATTATATCCCAACTTCTATCTGCTGGTCCTGGTAGATGTTCTACCACTGCATCCACAGTAGCTGCTCCTTTGGCAAACACATCAACTTTATGTGTTACTTGGCTAATTACATAGTCTAAATAAAGCTGTTGCTTCAAATTATGGCTTTTTTTGTTGTAATCAGCATTAACAGCTTGCCAGTTAGCATCTGCTTCAAACAAGCCTCTAGCCAGTACATTGGCCGGATCGGTGTCCGGTTTACTGTGATCATAGCCAAATGCCTTTTCTATATCCATTTTTGCTATAGCAGGCCCAATAATGTTAGTATCATCCAAATCCGCATTATTAGACGCATTTAGTGTATGGTAAAGCACCACTTTCATTAAGTGACTGTGCACTTTGTGCGAACTTTCGTTCCAGTCGCTTTTGTCCAAACCTTGTTTGTCCATTTCCCAAGCTACTTTCGAAAAGTCCAGCATAGCCTTTGTGTAGTATTTGCTCTTGTAGCCAGTTGCCATGTATTCGTTAAGGTATGTCATGGCTTCCTCAGGGCTAAAATCCTTTTTTTGAGCTGCTCGTTCGAGACACACTAACTTTATTTTTTGAGTTTCTGCCTTAATGCTTTCAATAGTTTCGGTAACTATGCGAGTTCTAATAACTTCAATGTCTTTAATAGTTTTTGCACCTTTAAGTGCCTCTCTAAATCTTAATGAAGTTTCTTGCATTTTGTATTCAGCCATTTCGTATGCTAAATGTTGCGGAATACTTCCGGAAACCATTTCTCCGCTTATACTGCCAAATGGGTCACCTAGGTTGAAATTTCTAAACATGTCTACAAATCCAATTCCAAAAGCCTTGAAAAAGCTTTCTGGCATGGCTGTAAACACATCTTTCATGTTATCAAACACCTTTTTAAATTCTTCGTCCTTTAATTGAATGTCAGCCAAAATTTTGGCAACTTCAGGATCGGTAACAAAGGCTTGTTCCGCCTGAGTAGGATTTAATCCGGCAATTTGATACTTTTCCGTTGTTTGATTGTAAAAGATAGCTAATTTGGACTTGCCAATATTAAATTCAAATTGTGATTGACCCGGTACCATCGGTGGAACTAAAGTCGTCGGCAACCCTATTGTAACTGCAATATACGGGTACAAAATGCTTAATCCCCTAAACTCATCTTGCGCAAGAATTGCTGTTTTTACACGATGCTCATTGTAGCCTTCTTTTTCTGCTTGTTCGTAAAGGTCGATATTGGCACCCAAGCCGGTTACAAACATGGTAAGTTTGCCGTCAGCCAGTGATCTAACAATAATATCACCTGTAACCGCTTTTAATCCCCATTGTGGGATTGCGGGCAGGTTTACATTTTCTAGTACCCAGCCCTTTTCTTTCACCCATTTTATGTCTTGAGAAATTGCTCTTCCATTAAAGAATGCGTTTCGGTTTAATCGTTCCTTAACATTCTTTTCCATTAGTTTTTCCAACATTTGGGCATCCTGAGGTTTGATTTTGCCTTCTGAATCAATTTCAACCTTATAACTGTCTTGAGTATTTGTACTACCTTTAATTGTAAACTTATAGTTGACCAATTTTTTGCCGCTTCTACGGTTGCTGTTATCTTGCTCTAAACTTCTCTCTACACTAAAGGCCACACCGTTGATTACCACTTCTGTTTTGCCGTCACCTTGTGCTTGGCCGGCTTCATCTTCAAATTTATTGGCAAATCCTGTTTGCCAGTCTAAAGGCCATGGAAATTCATTTTGCAGTTTTGCCGCATCAAGCGGGATTCTTCTTCTACC
>JBGAUX010000047.1:0-6707 GCA_044228405.1 Candidatus Altimarinota bacterium
AAAAATGGATTGATGGCAATAAGTGCCTGGCGAAGTTTGGGCTGCAATACTACTTCTGAAAAAGAAGTACGATAACTCTGTTCGGGTGTTTGTTGCATTTCAAGCTCCAACACTTGGTTCTTACCAGTATTCCAACCTAAACCCTTTAATTGCCCAATAAAAGGTTTTTCTACATGGCTGTATTCATCCAGTTTAAGAGATGAACCAATGTTGCCCCTGTATTTATTATCGTTGCTTAATATCATTGACCGCTGATTTATTTGATTTGTCTGATTGTATTAATTTTTAACTTGTTTGTTGGTTCGTGTTAAAGAAATGGCATTTTCTTAACACGTTTTTGTTTCATCTTAATTAACCTAATAATTTATTTCGTTCTATTCTTTCTCTAGCTTCAATTAAAATGCTGTGTATTTTTTGTTCTAATTGTTTTTTGGGTGGAAGTTCAGTCCAGTATTCTGCTACCATTATGCCGTCTTTGTGCATTTCCAATAATTCTATTTGCTCTCGGCTACTTTCAGCACAAAGTATTAAACCAATGGGGCTGTTCTCGCCTTCGGCTTTTTCATATTTGTCCAACCATTTTAAATATAATTCCATTTGCCCTTTGTGTTGGGCTTCAAACTTGCCCAGCTTTAACTCAATGGCTACCAATCGCTTTAAATTGCGGTGATAGAAAAGCAGGTCTAAATGAAAATCATCACCATCAATTATCATTCTTTTTTGGCGTTCTACAAAGGCAAATCCTTTGCCCAATTCCAGTATAAAATCTTCTAAGTCTCGTAAAATGGCTGCTTCCAAATCTTTTTCTAAATAGGTATTTTGCAGTTCTAAAAAATCTAAAAAGTAAGGGTCTTTAAATGTATTGTGTAAGGCTGGGTGTTTACTGGTGTTTTGTAAATTGGCTATACTACTTCGTTCATAAGTTTTGGTACTTATTTGTTTGCGAAGATCTCTAATACCTAAATTTTGTATTGATGACGCTTGGGCATAAAACAGCTTAGCCTCTTGGGTTTTTAAAGGCAGTAGCGTTACAAAATGAGACCAACTCAATTGTCGTGCCAGTGGAACGACAATTTGCAAGTCGGGAAATTGTTCCGCAAACTGCATCATTCGTTGTATATTACGTAGCTCAAAGTTTTTACCGTACTTGTTTTTCAATTGTGTAGACAGTGTCGACACAATTTGTTTGCCATAATCAGCTCTTTTGTTTTGTAGTATATCTTCGTTGATACGCTTGCCTACTTGCCAAAACAATAGCGTAAGGGTGCTATTGGCATGTGCCACCACTTGCTGCTGGCTTTGCTCTATCAGCAACGACAATTCGGTTACTAATTCAGTCTGAACCACTGATTTTTTTGATTTATCAGATTTCATTGATTTTTCACTTTATTGACTAATCTTTTGAATTCTAAACTCTTTGCTCCAAAGTTTATCAACATCCCTATTTCAATATTATACGCTTCCAAATAGTTGATAGCTTGTGCCAAATGCACATCTTCCAGCTTTGTCAGGGCTTTTAATTCTACCGATACGATGCCTTCTATTAAAAAATCTACCCTTCTTGTTCCTATTTGTTGCTCTTTATAAAATATAGGTATTTCTTTCTCTCGTTCAAAAACAATTTTATTATCTGTCAATTCTATGGCTAAAGCTCTTTGATAGATTACTTCTTGGAAACCATTGCCTAAAGCTTTGTGTACCGCCATAGCACAGCCAATAATTTTGCTCGTTAACTCGGAATATTTGTACTGCTCTTTAATCATAGTTCATCATTTAATCATTAATAATCAAAGGTTCCGACACTTTCACCCTCACTTTCCCACTTAGTAAATCTTGCATCAAGCCCGTTTTTAAGGATTGAAGTTTGGTGAGTGAATGTTGTTCTTTCATTATAGAATTATCAATTCTTGCAAATAATTCATCTATTCTTTCCTGCTCCTTAATATCAGACGGGATTTTTAGAAAATATTTTTTGAGCAAACTACTGCTAAGGTTTTTTTGAGCACCATCATTACTCAAATCTCTAAGTTTTTCATATTCATTTGTTAATGTAACATATAAGAAATTAGTCGTCACCTTTTTTAAATTTAAAAAGCCAACACAAGCTTGATTAGTTGTAGCATCAATGTCTAAAATTGAAACACGCCCTCTGGTTTTACCTTGACCATACAAAGCCATCAAAATAGTTCCTTTAGGAAATAAAACTGTTGATGACATTTTCAGACCTTTTTGAGTAATATACTCTTCCGTTTCTTTAATAAAATTGTAGTTTACTTCTCCAGTTTTTACCCAAGGAATATCGCCATTCCAAAAAGAAGAATTTTGTCTGCTTGGTGTTCCTCCTGATTTTAAATTTGCTAATTCATCAATTAATACACATTCCCATTCCTTCGGTATGCTACCCAATGGACTGTCTTTAAATTCGTGTGTTTGTTCAGTTCTTATGTTTCCGTTTTCATCAATGCCTTTTGTAAGCAGGTCTTGCATTAAGCCAGTTTTAATTTTTGTGTACTTGGTTATTAATGCTTCTGTGTTGGCAATGGCTTGGTCGACTTTAGTAAGTATGTTGGCAATGGTGGTTTGTTCAGTAAATTCAGGAAGTAGAACTTCAATTTTACTATATTCTGAAATCCATCTTCTTTTATGGTCTCCGCCTGTTTCGGTAATTTTTATTGTTTGAATTTTCTCAAAAGCATATTTCAAATCAATTTCCTTTTCATCAACTGCTTTTAAAAACTTCATTGCAGAAGATTTCACCTTGAAAGGAAAATCTACAAATTTTGTATCGGTTGTAAAATCATCAAAAATTATAACAGGTGTTTCAGAATAAATATTATCAGTTTCATTCGTGTAACCTAAAATAAAAGATTTACCTGCTGTTAATACAGGCGTTCCTGACTTTGCATCGTAATTGGTAGATTTTACAATAAACCTATATGGCTGTGCATATCTTAAAACCTTTCCTAAAGCCACTTTTCTCCAACCATCTGGAATTTGTATTGGATTTTCTTCCATTAATTCAAATATTTTAAATGGGTTAGAAAATCATTGAGTTCAGCCATCGTTTTATTACGGCTTTGTTCTATACTTTGGGCAGAAGTATGATACTTATCAAATAGGTTTTCGTAGGCACTTATCAGCGTTCTTTTTTCAGCATTTAAGTATCGTTGCAGTTGGTTATTTATAATATCAAAATGTTTTTTCAGTATCAACATTTGTGCTTGCTCGGTGGTAATAATGCCGCCTATTTCTTCTAATAAACTATCCAACTTATTCAACTTGGTTTGTATAATGTCTTTGTCTTTTAGTAAAGCATTGTAGCCTTTGGTTATTTCTTTAAACTGTTTTTGTGCTTCTATTACTGTCTGCACCACTGATTTTTTTGATTCATCGGATTTCACTAATTTTTCAAAGGCAGTAAGCGATTTTTTGATTTGCTCAAAATTGCTGGTGTCTTTTAGTTCGTCAATAAAAGGTGCAATGAGGCTTTCAATAGCTGCATCCAATTTTTCAATTTCGGTATTAGTTGTTAACAATAGTTTTTTGCTTTCGGCTTTTTCATCTTCCGTACCGTAACGTTTAATGATGAGTTTTAGCTCCAGTTCAGCTTGCTTGGCTTTTAGTGTAGCTTTTAGTTCTTTAATTTCCTTTTCGGTGTCCAGAATTTTCTTTTCAGCTTCCTGATAGGGTTTAGCTTCTTCGGGCTTTTGCTTTTCATCTACCACGTAAGCAATTTGTTTTTTTAGCTGCTCTTTTACTTTGGCAATTGGTATGGTAGTTTCTTCTTCTTCGGGTTCTAACTCTAAAAGGTTTATTGCTTCTTCAATGGCTTCATCCAAAATCGTTTCCTTTTCGGATTGTGCTATTTCTAAAGTTTCTATCTCTGTTTTTTCTTTTTGGAAAAATTCAGCTATTAAATAATCATCGGGAATTAAACCTGCATCCCAACCGTTTTGCATTATGGTTTTGAGGTCGTACTTGATATTATCCCACCAGTTTACAAAAACACCTGCTACCTGAAACTTATCTAATACACCAATAGGTACAAATTTTTCTTTGATGGTATCTAACAACTCCTTGCGTACTTTGGGTATTTTGTCGCCACCTAAGGTTACATAGTTAGCAATACTCTCTTTTACTTTATTGGCTTCTACCGGCTCAACAATGGGTGCTAATTTTGAGAAATCTTCTTTAGCTAGTTGCCACCAGTCGGCAAGTTGCATACCCAAATGCAATAATGTTTCTATTACATTTTTATCCTCATCAATATTGGCTTTGATGGCTGCTTTGTCTGTTATAGCAAATTCTCTGTAGGCTTCATTTTTATCCTTAAAAAGTTGATTGCCGTTGTATTTGAATTTGAGGCATTGGGTAGTTTGTATGGCTTCTATTTCAGCCACAGGAATACCACCTACCAAATGAGCTTTTACATTTTCGGGTTCAGGCTCTGGGGTATTATCTAAATAACGCCTAATGTTTAGTGTGTATTCATTACCAGCAATGGTTTCTAAATCAACCAACTTTGAGTATTTGGCTTCAATGGTTTTGGTGGTAAATACAAAGTCTATTTTCTCAATGTCTTCTGGTCGTAACGTGTTTTGCTTTTTGCCCTCGGCAAAGTCTTTATCAGCATTAATAAAAAATACTTTGTTCTTTAATTCATCGGGCTTGTTTTTGTTCAATACAATGATGCAAGCAGGAATACCAGTTCCGTAAAATAATTGCGGAGGTAGGCTAATAATACCTTCTATCACATCAGCTTTCAACATTCCTTCTCTAATGTCTTTTTCTTTGCCACCTCTAAACAATACACCGTGAGGCATTACAACCACTACTTTTCCTTTTTTATCGCAGCTTGCCAACATATGCTGTACAAACATTAAATCTGCTTTCTTGCCATCTTCGGGAGCAAAGCCATAAGGAAAACGTTCCTTGTGCTTCATTGTAGCCAACCCGTAGTTTTGAGAAAATGGGGGATTGGCAATTACTCTATCAAACTGAATAAGCTGTCCGTTTTTTTCGTTTAAAGGTTCGTCCAATGTATCGCCATACTCAATAGTGTATTTGGCTATGTTGTGCAAAATGATATTCATTTTACAAATAGCAACTACTGTAGGATCATTCTCCTGTCCAAACAATTGAAGATTGTTTGCATTTTGTCCTTGCTCTTCTACATATTGATGCGATTGTATAAGCATACCACCTGAACCAGCAGTAGGGTCATAAATACTCATTCCTTCCTGTGGTTTTATCAATTGCACCAATAAACGCACTACTTGGTTTGGCGTATAAAATTGTCCTCCCTTTTTACCACTTTCATCAGCAAAATGCTTTAACAAATACTCATAAGCTGCACCCAACAAATCGGGGAACTCAAAGTTTTCATTTATCAAATCAGGAAACTCATTGAAGTGGTCTATCATTTTCTTCAGGTCGGCATTTTTAACAATAGCCTTTCCGTCCACCTCTTTATTAAAGTTTATTCTGCCTTTAAAAATTCCTGAAAGTGTATCGGGATTTGCTTCTTCAATGGCGTCTAAAGCCTTGTTCAGCATTTGCCCAATATTATTTTGCAAGTGTTTTATAGGTGGTTGCAATACACCGTTTTCATCTGTAAATTCTTCATTCCATCTTGCTCTTTTCGGAACAAAAAAAGTTTCACCGTAGGTGATTTTATCTTCTAAGATTTCAGCCAATACAGCTTCATCTAAATCTTTATAATCCTTCTTTGTAAACTGCTCTCTCTTTTGGTCAAAAACATCACTCATTCTTTTTAGAAACAACATTCCAAAAATGAACTCTTTATATTCAGAAGCATCCATTTTGCCACGCAGAATATCTGCTGCCTTCATCAGGAAACTTTCTAATTGAGATAGTTTGATTTTATTGTCTTTCATTCCATGTGATGCTTACTTCGTTTTTTTAATTTGTTTCGTAACTGATTTCAATGCTTCGTCTGCCATTGGTTCGCCTTGAACCATATTATACAATTGGTCGGCAAGCCAAAGGGTTTGCAATTCTTCTACATCAGCTTTGAGTATTTGGGCTAATAATGGGATTTGCTCTTTCTTTAATTGCCTGTCGCCTCGTTCTACTTTGCTAATAATAGAAGTGTCCACATCCAATTGAGAAGCAAGCTGCCGCAGCAACAAATTTTGCTTCGTTCTTAATTCTCTTATACGTTCACCAAACTGTGTTGCCATTATAATAATATTGTCTTGACAAATATTGGCAAATATAAGAAAAGATAGGCAAATAATAATTGCAGGAAATTGTAGAAAGAAAATAAGGATTTGCAGATAAATTAAATTAATTATTTCAAAATATTTTCAATAATTGAGGTACAATTTATCAAATAAAGAGAAAGAAAAGTGTACTGAAACTCAACAAAAACAAGCACTTAACAAACAAAAGAAAGTAAATTACTTTCCTATACAAAAATCTCGAAAGATGATGTCCAGTAAATCGTCGGTTTGAATCTGGCCCGTTAGGCTGCCGAGATGGTGGAGGGCGAACCGCAATTCAGACGCTATAAAATCATGCGTGTCCTCGTGCTCCAAACACTCCAAAGCTTTTTCAAGGGCTTGCTTGGTCGCACTGAGCTCTTGTATATGGCGACTATTGACTACTAGGGTGTTGAATGGTTTTATTTGACCTTTGACATGATCAATAATCCTGGTTTTAAGTGCATCAATACCCGTTTTGTT
>JBGAUX010000048.1:0-6198 GCA_044228405.1 Candidatus Altimarinota bacterium
AATTGTCCTTACGATGGTATCACTTACAATCTTGAATTTGACGGTGATAACTTTGCTGACAAAAACTTTGAAACTTTGAGCAAAAATGGTTCTAAAAATAGCGTTTCTATTCCTAGTAGCGAAGTTTTGGATACTTTTTATGCTGAATTTGAAGGCACAAACGGTGAAGGTACATTTAGAGTTGTAACTTCTACAGGTGCTGTTAGTAAAAAGATCACAATTGAAATGGATTTTGCAGGATATGTTCCGGGTGTGGATTACACAGCTATTCAAAAACCGGTTAAAGAAGTGGTAAAAAAACCTGTTGAAACTGTAAAAAAGCCTGTTGCTAAGAAAAAGAAAATTGTTCTTGCTCAACCTGCTCAACCTGCGCAAACTGCACAAGTTAAAGTTCCTCGTAAATTAAACGCGAGTGGCAATCCAGAAGCTGTTTTTCAAGAAATTGCTGAAGAAAAAATGGTGCCTTCGTTTTTAGATACTGGTGGTCATTGGGCTGCAAATGCGATTGAAAAATTACGAAGACTTGGCCTTGTAAATGGCAAAAGCAACAGACAATTTGAGCCTAATGCTCCTATTACAAGAGCTGAATTAGTAACTATGGCTATGAAAGGTTTTAACCACAATGTTGGTAAATACCATGATGTGAAAGTGTTTAAAGATGTTAATGTAAATGATTACTATGCAAGTTCTGTAGCTGCGGCTTATGACCTTGGTATTATTACAGGATATGAAGACGACACTTTTAGACCGGACAGATTTATTAATAGAGCAGAAGCTGTAAAAATTCTTATGTTAGCAGCTGGAGTTAGAGTAAGTGGAGATGAAGTAACTGGAAGATTTAGTGATGTTAGTGCTGATGCTTGGTATATGCCATATATTGCTAAGAGTGAACAAAACCGCATTGTTAGAGGTTACTACAATACAGATTTATTTGGTCCTCAAAACAATATGACAAGAGGAGAAACATCTTCTGTTATCTACCAAATCCCCCTTCTTTTATTATAAGTTTCCTCTTAGTTACCTAATATCCACTCACCGCCTATTGACTTATTTGGCGTGATGTGGCATAATGTTACATTAACAAAAACAAATAACTATGTCTGCAAAAACACTTTGGTCTCAAAACAAGCACATTTTTATTTCGGCACTTTCAATTTTTGCTGTCTCCTTAGCCGTAATTTTGTTCTTTACCCCTGGCAGTGACGACTACCTTAAAACTGATGTACTACATGCTGGTGGTGGGGATCATGGTGCGGATGCTAGCCATGCCGACGGAACCGAACACATCAACTACATAACGCTTTTAGATAACAAAGATTATCCATATTTTGTACTGGATAAAGACGGAAAAATCAGCTTTGCATCAGACGAATTCGCTAAATCTTTAGGTGTAAAAGCCGAAAGTTTAAATGGTTTGTTTATTTTTGATTTTATCTCACAACAACATCGCGAAAGGGTGTTTGCGCATTATAGAGATTCAATGTCAAACAAACATAATGTTTTGCAAACTGGTCCATTTAGAGTGGAATTTAAAAAAGCAAAGAATATTATGTTTATGTCGTTTATAACAGTACCAGATTCAGAAGAAGTGTTAATTGAGGTAAATGATGTAACAGAAGATTTACAAAAATTAGACAATCAAGAAGAAAATTCTCCCCTCGAACACACAGAAGACTCTGACGAAACTAGAGTTATTGTTAAAAATCTTGTAGCTCAATAGGTTTTCCTCTAATATTGGCCATGTTTAAACTTATGGTCTTTATATGAACGAAATTACTCCTGCCGTTATTGAAGAAAAATGGCAAAAAATTTGGGATGAACAAGGTGCACACAAAGTTGATTTAAGCAGTACAGAAAAGGAAAAATACTATAATTTGGTAATGTTTCCCTACCCTTCTGGCGACAAACTACACATTGGTCACTGGTATAATTATGGAGGTGCTGATGCTTGGGGAAGATATATTAAATTGAAAGGCTACAATGTTTTGCAACCTATGGGCTTTGACGCTTTTGGGCTTCCTGCTGAGAACTACGCGATTAAAACGGGTATTCATCCAACAATTAGCATTAAGCAAAATGTAGATTACATGATTACACAGCTTAAACGCATTGGCTGTATGTACGACTGGGATAAAATGGTTAACACCTCTACGCCCGAATACTATAAATGGACTCAATGGTTGTTTTTGCAAATGTACAAAAATGGCTTAGCTTACAAAAAAAAGGCTAGTGTAAATTATTGTCCTTCTTGCCAAACTGTATTGGCAAACGAGCAAGTTTGGGAAGGTAAATGCGAAAGATGTAAAAGTGATGTGGTGAAAAAAGAGCTTGAACAATGGTTTTGGAAAACTTCCGACTACTCGCAAAAACTTTTAGATAATTTGGATAATTTGGACTGGCCGGAAAAAACTAAGTTAATGCAACGCAACTGGATTGGCCGTAGTGAAGGGGTAAATATCGATTTTAAAGTGGCTGATTCTAACGAAACTCTAACTTGCTATACAACACGACCAGACACGATTTTTAGTGTGACTTTTATTGTGATTGCGCCCGAGCATCCTTTGGTAGAAAAATTTACTAAAGGTACTGAATACGAAAAAGAGGTTTCTGAAGCTGTTCAAAAAATCAAATCGCAAACTGATATTGAAAGAACTTCCGAAGGAGGAAAAGACAAATTAGGCGCATTTTTGGGCATTTACGCTGTGAATCCTGCAACCAACGAACGCATACCGGTTTATTTGGCAAACTTTGCGCTAATGTACGGTACTGGCGTGGTTATGGCTGATGCACACGACCAAAGAGACTTTGAGTTTGCTTCTAAATATAATATTCCTTTGAAATTTGTTATTTCTAATGATGGAACTGAAACAAACCCCGATGATTTTAGTGAGGCTTTTGTGGATGATGGAATTTTATTTAATTCTGGTGAGTTTTCTGGCATGAATAACCGAGAGGCATTGCCAAAAATGACTAAGTGGATGGAAAAACAAGGCTGGGGTGAAGGTACAGTTAATTATAGATTGAGAGATTGGCTTGTTTCGCGCCAAAGATACTGGGGTGCGCCAATTCCAATTGTGTATTGTGAAAAATGTGGAACGGTGCCGATTCCGGAAAAAGATTTGCCAATAATTTTGCCCGAAGAAGTTGAATACAAGCCCACAGGAGGCGAAGTTGCCCCTTTGGCAACCTCTGATGATTTTGTAAATACTTCCTGCCCACAATGTGGTGGCAAAGCGCAGAGAGAGGTGGATACAATGGATACTTTTGTGTGTTCTAGCTGGTATTTTTTGAGATATTTGGACGCACATAATTTGCAAGAACCTTGGAATAAAGAGGTCGCTCAAAACTGGATGCCGGTGGATATGTACATTGGTGGCCCGGAACATGCTTGTATGCATCTTATTTATGCGCGTTTTGTGATGATGGCCTTGCATGATTTTGGCTTTACCTCGCACGAGGAACCATTTAAGAGGCTTGTACATCAAGGCTTAGTGACTAAAGATGGGGCAAAAATGTCTAAATCTAAAGGTAATGTTGTGAGCCCAGATGAATTTGTTGAAAAATATGGAAGTGATGTTTTTCGCATGTACTTAATGTTTATGGGACCATTTGAAGATGGTGGCGACTGGAATGATCAAGGTATAACCGGGGTTGCTCGCTTCTATAATCGTTTCTACAAACTTTTAACAGACAAATCACAGTTTAAGGATGCAAAAGAAATGGATTTTACTATTCATTCAACCATTAAAAGAGTTACTCAAAGCATGAATTCTTTCACTTTCAATACTGCTATTTCTGCGCTTATGGAGGCCACAAATACCTTATTAAAAAGTGGTATCAATGAAGAATCTGCCAAAATTTTATGTAGATTAATTGCACCTCTGGCGCCACATATTGCAGAAGAAATTTGGTCTACACTTGGCGAAAAAGACAGTGTTTTTACTAGTACTTGGCCACAATATAACGAAGACCTTTTGGTTGAAGATAGCACTGAAATTGCCATTCAAATTAATGGGAAATTACGAGGTACGGCGATGATGCCTTCGGATATTGAAAACGATGACGCCTTTAAATTGGCTATGGAAGTGGAAAATGTAAAAAAACACATTGAAGGCAAAGACATTATTAAGAAAATCTTTGTACCAGGTAAGTTAGTTAGCTTTGTGGTAAAAGACTAACTTAAAGGTTGGGTAAAGTGGCTTTAAACTGGTCTATATTTTTTAGTGGCGGATAGCTTTTTACCTCTGTATCTACACGAGGAGTTACGCTTGTTTGAAGGGTAACGGCGGGCACGTCCCCAAAGTTAATTTGCGAACGGGCAGCTTGATTGGGCTCAACCGTAAGTACAATAGTAAAATGAGGGCCCATTTGAATATAGCTTTCTTTCTCGTTAAAGGCTTTGAGAGGATCCTCCAAAGGAGCAATTAAGAAGTTTAACTGCGCAACCTGCGTGTTAAGTGAACTTACAGGCACAAAATCAAGCTTGTTGCCATTAATTAAGTCATTGGTATCGGTTAAATCTTTGTAGCTAGGTAGGCCATTTTGGGTGCACTCATAACCTTTTTCGGTGTCACAAGTGTAGGTGTCCACTACTCCATTGTTATCTGTGTCTGTACCTACCAGTTCCACCATTGCTAAAGCTTTTTCGCCGTCTCTACTTACTTTTTCCAGGACAAAAATCACTTTGCGCGTACCATCGGAGCTAATTAAATAGAGTTCGTTTTGCAAACTTTGTTTTGCTAAAGGTGAGTCGCAATCTCCATTGCAAACCGCAGCTGCCCAGTTGGGGTCGTTGTTATAAGGGTTTTTGCCAGTGTTATTGTCGAGTGATGGAATGTAAATTACACAATCCTTTTGCAAACCATCATTATCGAGTATGGAGTCGCCATTGCCACATTCTGCACCCAAGTTATTCGGATAGACGCCTTGATTGGGGCTACCAGTAGTTATAGTTAAGCCTGGATCATAAAATCTGCTGCCATAAACGCCATAGTTAATTCCATAAACCCTGTCTGTAAGCCCTTTTTGCACAACTAATTGACTGTAGTATTCTTCATAATCAATTGTATATTGTCGTCCTAAACTAGTGATTTTTTCCATTAATAAACGAGAATCTTCGTAAATTGCATTATGAAGATTGCTTCGCTTGTATTCTCTAGCAATATTTATATACACTGTTGTGCTCGTCACAATTACAACTGCAAAAACGCTAACAGCAACCAAAATTTCCATTAGTGTAAACCCTCGTTTTTTGTTGGCTAATTTCATTATTTAAAATTTGTAAGAATGCTTTCTGTGTTTACTTCCTTTAATTTTCCACCTTCAAACCAATGTATTGCCGAAACCACCCTAACTTCACCATTGTTTATACCAGCTGGTTCTATGGCAATAGCTCTGTAAAAACTCGTGTTGCTATCGTCATATTCTTGAGTGCCATTACTGGCTTGGTGCCTATATAAACCGGCATTGGCGCTGTCTGGCTTGAGCAAATAAAATTTTCTATCGGCGCTATTAGTGGCAACTGTAAATTTACTACTCACTGCCGAGGGCTCTAGCACCCACTTATATGGCGATGCATCGGCAATGCCATTTAAATTAACTCGGTAATATGTTTTTACTGAATCAGCAAATTTGGTTGAACTAGCGCAAGCGCCTTCGCCCGCTACGGATTCATCATCCAAAACATCCCAGCAATCTTCGGTATTATTAGGAAAAATCATCCAATTTGTGGCTCTAATTGCGCGCACGGCCTCCATTCCTTCGCGCGATAAATTTAATGCAACTAAGTAATTTTTATTTACAACTGTGCTGCGAATTGTAGAAACTATTAAAGTGCTGGCAACCAAAGCGCCTATTGCAAGCACACCCATGGCAACTATCACTTCAATTAGGGTCTCGCCGCGCTGTTTTAGTCTAAGTTGTTTTAACCTTAAAAAAATCATTACTTATTACAATTAATGTTAAATCCTGCTTTTTGTGCTGTAGACAAGCTATTTGCCGGTAAAACTTCCGGTATACCAGCCACTTTATTAACCGAAATCACTTTTCCTTGCGCCTCGCCGTTTACTTCACAACCCACACTTTTGTTATACAACCAAATCAATAAATCCTTATCATTAATATTATTGAAAGTGGCATCGCCGTATGGAGTTGCGTAAATCAAACCCGATGTTCTATTAGGGCTGTTAATCATCATGC
>JBGAUX010000049.1:0-6047 GCA_044228405.1 Candidatus Altimarinota bacterium
GAGGATGTTCAATTTTATTACTGTACATCAATTGGAGAATTAATCAGAAAGCACAATGTTTAGCAGGAATAGCAATCGGAGTAAAAGTGCGGAGGGAGGCACGGCTTAAAACAAAGGGCAAAAAGGGTTGGGTGCTTGCACAGGATATTGCTTTGCCCTTTGTTTTCTGTTGTGTTGGCTATTTAACATAATTGCCTTATGTGACAGCATGTGTATCAGGGTGCTTGCACAAGTGAGGCAAATGCTGTGCGTAGTGAACACATAAGATGCTGTTATGTTAAATAGCTTACGACACTTTTTCTTTATTTTTTTGCAGAAGGGTTGGCTACAGCTCTTTGATTTTTTGTTTAAGCCATTAAAAAAATAAAAAGGTAAAAACAAAAAAGCAATGTGCTGTAATTGTGTTGGGGCGAAAAAATAAAGAAAAATGGCGGCAACACAACAGGTGGCTTGCAGGGGTGAAGTTGTGCGATTTAAGGGCAAGACACAAGCCGTGCTGGGGGGATTTTATTAGGGAGTTTAATACAACTAAGAATTATACTTCTCAGTTCCGGTATCAGATTCTTGTTGTTCAGGTGGATTTACCGGTTGTGGATTTTTATCTGTAAAATTTAAAGGTGGCAAAATTATTGGCTGCATACCAGATTGGAGAAAAAGATTAGAAACAAATGCTCTTAAATAAGGGTAGGTTATTGATGGAGCACTTATTTGAACATAGTTATCCATGACATGTTGCTCAACTTCTCCAAGAACTTTAAAATCTCCAAGTGCTTGAACCTGTAAATTGCATGGATGAGAATTTGTATTAGAGTTAATTGTTACAATAAAAACAATCTGAAAAGAAAGCTTATCTTCTGGATTTAAATGCTCAGTCAGAAATTGAACATTAATTGTAAACTCGCCTTGATTAAACGTTGTACTTCTTTCAAAGACAACACGAAAAACATTGAACCCTAAGAATTGGAGAGGGGCGTTTACTGCCATAATAAATTATGCTGCAAGAGCGTAAGGATAATTATCTGTTGGGTCAGAACACTTAACAATAATTGAAGTCTTGGGAGGAACCTGGTTCATTAAAGACAAGGTTTCAAAATAAAGCTGAGTTGCCTCAATGGATTCCATCAAAAGTTTTTCCTCCTGAATTTTCGCCCTAAGCGAAAGTTCAAGTTGTCTCATGGATTTCCGAGCATCTTTTTCTGACATCCATTTATCCCATTCTACATCAGTAATATTATTCAGAACCGAATAGAACTCAGTATTTAATTTTTGCCAGTTTGCCATTGTCATTCTTACTTTATTGCGATACACCGAAAAGCACTCTCTTTAACGATTAAACGCAAAAAAGGTTTTTTGAGTGTGCAAAGTTAGAAATTCTTTCCGGATTATTTACTCTAATTTGAATCCTCTTCTTGTAAAAAAAATCATTGACCTCAATTAATGCATTATTTGCCGGCACATCCTGAAAACGAATTACTTCCACCTCTTTCCAAAGGTCAAAATCTGCTATAAAATCGTTAAATTCTCCTAGATTTGGCTTTTTCTTAAACTTTTTGGCAAATTTTTTAGCAAATTCTTCAACCTTCTTTACAAACTCGTAATAATCTTCTTCATTAAAAACAGTATCAATAAAATTGTCTTTATCAATTTCGATATTTGCAGAATAAATATCATAACTGGAAGGGTATTTTCCTTTTGGACATTTCTTTTCACGACCCCACCAGGAGGCAAATTCGTAATCCTGCCAAAAATAAAATCCATCACCAAGCCATTGCTCGTTACCAGTTGCAATTCGTGGAAAATTTAAAATTTTATCTCTCCGTCCTTGTGTGTGGTATGCTTCTAAAATCATTATTGTAAAAATAAATATTTGTTTATGTTATTTAACCTTCATTTTTTCATACAGCGGATAAAGTCGTTTAATTTCCTTCAACATTGCTGATCCAATATTATATTATTTTAGTAATTTATCATTTGGGGAAAATGTTTTTCCGACAATGAAATATTTATCAGGTGTATCTTTTGAAACAAAATTATAACATCTTCAATATCTTTCTTTTCTTTTATGTAAACAGCTTTAAGCATGGTCTTGGTAGAAACTTTCACCTCAATGTCTAAATCATCAAGATTTACAACTTGGGAAAAACGACCTTGCTCAAAAGGGAGGCTGTATAAATACTCAGGTTTTGAGTTCTTTATCACATCCTCCTCTGAAGGTTTATTTTGTATTATTATACCTACTAACATTATTATTCCTCCTCAAAGTTCAAACCCAATTGCTTTGAAGCTTCTTTGGCTGCTTTGTATTGCTGCTTGCTCTCATCAATCGTGTTGTTATCGGTAGATTTGATTTTAAATTTTACTTCAATGTCTAATTTGTTTCCACTCATTGTGAAAGGTGCAATGAAGTAGTTGAACAAACTTGTGTATTGTTCTAAAGGAACTTTACCTGACACTGTTATTGATTTGAATTTTTTTGCTGCACCACTTCCTGTTTTTGTTTCGGGTGTTGTGCCGTTGCCAGAATCATTGACCACCAAAGGTTGGATACTGATTTCTCCCTTTTCATTCATCAATGGTTCTGTCGCTGGTTGCGGCTGTGGTTTTAAACTTTTATCCACCAACCAATAGGTAATATCATTCACATCAAAAAACGGTACTGATTCCTGAAAGAAAAATCTTGTGTAGTTTACTCCATCGCCTGTTGCAATACAATATTCTCCATTGGTGCAATATTTCTGAATGCTTTTTGAAACTGCCTCTGCACCTGTAATCATTGGCTTATCATCAAAGCGAAGAAATGCTTCGTAAATTTCTTTTGCTTTAATGGCTTGTTCGGGTGTTGGCAATAAATTATTATTCTTCAACGTACTTAGCCCAACTGATTCCAACAACCATTCTTCTTCTTTGAGGGCTGCTATTACATTGTTGTTTATCTGTGTTTCAAAGCTGTCTTTGAACTGCTTTAATACAATGGTTTCAATGCCATTCTTGACTGAATATTTAGCCACTAATGAGTATGCAGAAACCAAAGAAATATCGGTTTGCTTACTGGCTTCTTCAATTCTTCTTTTGATGTCGGTTTTCTGCTCTGTATTGAGTTGGGTGCTGTACTCTGAACTGATTTTATGACAAGCCAAATAGTTTTTTACATCTTCCTGTAATTTGCCAATGCCTATTTCGGAACAGAGCAAAAACAACATTGTATTTCTGTAAACTCTTTCGCTGTTACCTTTTTTTGTTGCCAACTTTTCAATGATTGGTTTGGTAGTACCATTCACTTCATTTGGATTGGCTAAGTATTTAGGACTTAAAATTACCAAGGTAGGTTTCATTTGTTCGGGTATATCTTCTGATGGATTTACCAATGTGTTGAACAATTGAATGCCTCTTGATTTTTCGGTAACTCGTTTTAATATTTCGGCTATGATGTCGGGGTTTTTAATATCGCCTTTAGCCTGATTGATTAGGATGTTTACATTGGGAGTAGTATCAAACCAAAAACGCTTTTGCCCTGTGCTGCTGTAATATAAATAATGTGCATTGCCTTCCATACGGTCTATTGCACCATTGATGTCGTTATGGTTGAAACCTTCAGGTTTTACCATACACAGTTTTATTTCATCAATGCCTACTCCTTTGTTTTGCCCCTTGCTGCCAAATGTGCCTAACAAAACGGTTGCAGCAATACCTTGTGAAATATTGTACTTGCCCAACTCTTTCACATCATTATCAATACGGAAAGCATTGGATGATGTGCCTGAAACATCTGCATTGATTACAGAATCCCAGCTTGCACCATTGAGGATAGTAATTTGACTTGTGAGTGCTTCTACATTGGCTAACACCACATCAGATGTATGAATTAAATACTGGCTTCCTGTTAATGAATTTTGGCGTTTCCAAAGGTCAGAAACAATGGCTGCTAAAATTCTTAATACTCCTCTTGTTCTTTGAAAGAATGGATTGCTTGCCCAACGCAAACGGAACATATCAATAAGCTCAGGGTGGAAAGGATATGACTTTTTAAGCTTCTCCTTATACTCTGATTTAACTGCGTAAGGTGGTATTTCAGAAAACAGGGATTGGTATAAAACCGTGTAGGCAGATATTACTTTTTCTATTTTATCCGCACTTCCTAAATCCTCAAATAATCTTCTGCGTACTACTTCAAAAATCTCATCATCTTCTACAGGTTTCATATTTGCACCAACCCTTGTGATGCGGTTTTCTAATGCGGTAAGAATTTGTGATGAAATAGGCGAAGCTGCTAACTCTTGAGCACTGGCAGGTAATGTAGCAATCAGCACACAATTATCTGTGCCTGTTACTGCTTCTGTTAGTTCCTGCATAAAACTAACTGTTTGGTCGCTTAGATTGCTTGCTTCTACTTTAACTGCTGATGCACTTACACAATAGTCTGCCAACTCGTCAATTAGTATTAAACAGGGTTTGCATTGCTCCAATACTTTCTTGAATAAACCTTTTGGTGCAATTTGCTTTTCATCGTTTACCCTTACCAATTCATAGGCTGCTGCACCACCTAACTGATAAGCTAACTCACCCCAAAGTGTTTTAATGGTTATGCCATCAACTTTTCTGCCTTGTGCCGGGTCGTTGGTGGTGTTGGTGAAAACTGCAATATGTGCTGTATCAAATTTTGGTTCACCTGTGGTTTGCAACAACTCTTTTGTGTATTCACTATTAGTTGCTTTTTTACCCCACTTGGCTAAGTGGAATATAGATATAAGTGTGTGTGTTTTACCGCCACCAAAACCTGTTTGCAGACTGATAACACGGTTATCAGCATCTTGCCCTCCATTAAGCCCTTGCACCACTCTTTTGGCAATGTTTTTTAAGCCTGCGGTGAAGTAGGTTTTCTGAAAAAACATTTCGGGACTGGTGTAAATTTCTCTGCCTTTGCCTGATGCTACTTCTGCCAGGTTAGCAGCGAATATGGATTCATCCAAGTGTCCATCCTGAATGTCTTTGTGAGGCTTTACATTATTAAACCAAGCTTGCATATTGTTATTGATTAGTTGTTATGATTCAAATAAGTTTGTTTGTGTTGTTGTTGCTGTTTGAACGGTTTTGCTTTCCCGTATCAAACTGTCTTTATTAGTGAGTAAACCAATGGCTTGTTTGTGGTCTTCACTGCCTTGTGGCAATACTTCGCAAAGCGAAGTGATTACCCGCCAAAAATTACTTTCGGGTTGGGCTGCTACTTTAGCAATGTATTGAAGCAATGCAGTACGGTTTGTGCCTTTGTACAAAGCCATTGCCCTATGCACCAAATCAATTAAAAAGTTGTTGGCTCTATCACCAATGTTTTTATTTTCTTTTAAACGCTGCTCAAAGTCACCTAAGGTTTGCTTGTTGCCATTTTTAATGAGAATATGCTCTGTAAACAATTCTGCTACATTGATGCTTAACCCTACACGGCTAAATTTGGCAGCATCATCAAATTCACTTTCTGCAAAGCCGTATAGCTGCAACCAACCTATGTAGAACTTGGTAAAATCATCGCCATCAAAGCCTTTGAGCAAGGCATTAAAAGCAGATTCTCTTGCCGTTTCTAACAACTCGGCAACGGTTACTTCGCTGCCATCTGCTTTTTCTACTTTTTCGTATTTGCCAAACTCACTTACAGCCTGCCCAAAGCAAGCTGTTAATAAATCCACACCTCTGAAACCAAGACTATATAAATCCCCAACTTCTTTAAATACCGTTTTTTCGATAGCCTTTTTAACTGTTTGATAATTACCAACACCCAATCTATTAATTGGCTTTGCTGAAACTGTCACCGAAGAAGCCAAAAAAGATTTACCTTGTTTTAGACCTGTGAAGTTATATTCAGTATCTAAAGCCCAACTACCTGTTATATTCATATTGGCACCCAAAATTGAATTACATAAAGTAGTCCATGCCTCAGTACTTTGATGGGCAAACATGATACTAACTAAATCAGATGTTTGATGTTGTATAGCATCAAAAATTTGTAATAATTTATTTTCAAAATGAGACTTTGCAGATTCAATTGAGTTATTATG
>JBGAUX010000004.1:0-50194 GCA_044228405.1 Candidatus Altimarinota bacterium
TCCGGGGTAACATTTATTTTTTTAATTTGTTCAAGATACTCTTCTACATCTATTACTTCAGGCAAGCCACTTAAATTTGCGCTAGTTGTTGTTATTGGTGAGCCAAAAGCCTTCACCATAGCCAATGAAATTTTATGATCTGGACACCTCAATCCAACATTAGTAAAACCCTTGTTAAAAAAGGTAGGTAATTTTTTAGTCCTAGAAACAATACAAGTAACAGGGCCAGGCCAAAAACGCTTAACAAAACCCAAAGCAATATCACTAAACTCAGCATATTTAACCGCTTTTTCCAAAGATTCCACCATCATACTTACAGGTTTATCCTTAGACATCTGTTTTAACTCATACACCTTGGCCAAAGCCTTTTTAGAAAGCACCGAGCCAGCCAAACCAAAACAAGTATCAGTAGAATGCATCACAACCCCCTCCCCTTTTAAAACTTCAACCGCCTTAGCAATTGCTTCCTTAAAAGTAGCCTCATCTCTTACATTAATAATTCTCATAAAAAACTTAAATTACCCAGAGCTTAGCGCAAAACTGCCAAATTGCCATAAAAAGTTATTAACTATATACTAAACCCAAATTTTAAGCACTAACCCACTTAGCAATGAAACCACGAGTAGCAATAAACGGCTTTGGTAGAATTGGCAGACAAGTTTTTCGAATTAATTTAGAAAAACAATATTTTGATGTAGTTGCCATAAACGACCTCACCGACAACGAAACTTTGGCTCACTTACTTAAATACGACTCAAATTACGGCATCTTAAAAGAAGAAGTTTCAATTAAGGACAACGACAAATTGGTAGTTGGCGACAGCGAAATTAAATGTTTGGCCGAAAGAGACCCAGCAAAGCTACCTTGGAAAGATTTAGGTGTTGATATTGTAATTGAAGCGACAGGTTTTTTTACAAATAGAGAAGGCGCCGAAAAACACATGCAAGCAGGGGCAAAAAAAGTGATTGTAAGCGCACCCGGAAAGGATCTCGATTTTACAATTGTTTTAGGTGTAAACGAAGACCAATACGACAGCACAAAACATCATCTTATCTCCAACGCGTCTTGTACAACCAACTGCTTGGCACCATTGGCAAAAGTACTACACCAAGAATTTGGGATTGAAAGCGGATTAATGACAACCATACATTCATATACAAACGACCAACGCATACTAGACTTGCCTCACGAAGACCTTCGCCGAGCTCGCGCCGCAGCTCTATCTATGATTCCCACAACTACTGGAGCCGCTAAGGCAGTTGGTCTGGTATTACCAGAATTGGATGGCAAATTGAATGGATTAGCCATTCGCGTCCCTACCCCAACCGTTTCAATTGTTGACCTCACTTGCACAGTTAAAAAATCAACCACAGTAGAAGAAGTTAATGCCGTACTCAAAAAAGCATCCGAAAACCAACTAAAAGGCATTATGGATTTTGAAACCAAGCCCCTAGTATCTATGGATTACAAGGGCAACGCCTATTCTTCAATTATCGATGCAGGCTCAACCTATGTAATTGATAATATGGTAAAAGTGCTTAGTTGGTACGACAACGAATGGGGATATTCCAATCGTGTTGTCGATTTAGTGAAGTTTGTGGCGTAAAAACTTGACTTGGAGAGTAAAGGTTGTATATTGAGTTTAAGTTTTAACAAATACTTTATGACGACAACACCTAAAGGACCATACTCCCAATTTACATACTTAAACCACGACACAGCCATTAGTGACCCTGAAGGTTTCACCACTCCAGCTGAAGAAGCTGCAACCTTAACATTACAAGGGCACCCAGCAGAAACTCAGATTCAAAGGGAAACTAGAGGCACTCTAAAAAGAGCTGCTACTGCCAAACCGATATCTCCAGCCTACAAACGGACCTTAGACAACACAAACTAAGCCCATCTTGAAATCCATCTCTTAGCACTGTATACTCAAGTCTGCTAATTTTATATATGGATAGAAGAAAAGAGGTTTTAAAAGCCATTATCAAACATTTCGTTAAAACTGCTGAGCCCGTTGGTTCAAACACGGTTTTGGTAAGTTACGAATTTAATGTTAGCCCGGCCACAATCCGCAACGACATGATGATTCTCGAAAAAGATGAGCTGATTTTTCAACCTCACACCTCAGCCGGTAGAGTGCCAACCAATAAAGGTTATCGTTTATATGTTGATGAAATTGCCGATTTTGAATTAGCGCGCAAGCAAGCTTTAAAGCAGTTAGACGCGTCTATTGAACAATACAAACAAGCACAAGTAAGAGAAGCCTTATTTGACGCAGTAAAATTATTGGCTCACACAACCAATAATGCTAGTTTTGCAACTTTGCCCGACAACGACCGTACTTTTTATTTGGGAATTTCGAATGTGCTAAAACAACCAGAATTTGTTAGCAATAGCGTAAATGCGAGCCAAGTAATAGAAGTTTTAGAAAACAACGACAACTTTATCACACTACTTAAAAACCTAGATATAGATTCAAAAGTAAAGGTTTTTATTGGCGAAGAAAACGCAATTGAGCAAATTCAAAGCTGTAGTATTATCGTGGCTCAATACACAATTGCCGATTTCACCGGTTACATTGGCGTTTTAGGCCCAACCAGAATGAATTACCCATACAATATGGTAATTGTTGAAGAAATCAAAAAACTTATGGAAAACAAAGATCGTTTAATTTAACCTATTTTTTATGGATGACGAAACAACACAAAATGGCACACAAGGTGGCCAAGGCCAAGCCACAGACCCTCTTGCCGAAGCCCTAAAAAAGGCTCAAGCCGAAGCTGCTATTGAAACAGATGCAGCTGCTCAAGAAACATCTACTGTAGATTCAGAATCGCAAAAATTATCTGAAGATATGCAAAAAATGACCGAGGTGGCGCAAAGAGCACTAGCCGATTTAGCCAACTTTAAACGCCGAACCGAAGAAGAAAAAGCACACATTGTGGCTTACGCAAATTTAGAATTACTGCGTGAACTTGTGCCTGTGTTAGACAATTTTAACCGCGCCCAAAGCCATATGCCCCAAAACTTAGATGCAGACACGCAAAATTGGGTAGATGGTGTTATGCAGACATTCAAACAATTTCAAAATGGAATCAATAAAACTGGCTTAACAGAGATGAAAACAGTAGGTGAAAAATTTGATCCAAATTTTCACGAAGCCATGTTGCAGGGCCCAGGCGAAAAAGATGTAATAACCGAAGAATTAGAAAAAGGTTACATACTGGGAGAACGCGTTGTGAGAACCGCAAAAGTAAAAGTAGGAAACGGTGAAAACGCTTAAGGGAAGCCGTCAAAAAAATATTGACTAACAAAAACTAGCACTCTATAATTGTGACTGCTAATTACAAACTTTAAATCAAACTATAACCACAAAAATATGAGTAAAATAATTGGAATAGATTTGGGGACAACCAACTCTTGTGTAGCCGTTATGGAAGGTGCAGAACCTGTTGTTGTGCCAAATGCAGAAGGCGACAGAACAACACCATCGGTTGTTGCCAAAAAAGATAAAGAACTTATTGTTGGTAAGGCTGCCAAAAATCAATTGGTAACCAATCCAGACAATACAATTTATTCGGCTAAAAGATTTATTGGTCGAAAATTTTCAGAAATTAGTGAAGAAGCTAAGAATATGCCTTTTAAGGTAGAAAAAGGTAAAAATGGCGAAGCCGACATCAATTTTGATGGCAAAAACCGTAGACCAGAAGAAGTATCTGCTTTGGTTTTACAAAAATTAAAAAGAGATGCAGAAAAATTCTTGGGTGCCGAAGTTACACAAGCCGTTATTACAGTTCCAGCCTACTTTAACGATTCACAAAGACAAGCTACCAAAGATGCTGGGAAAATTGCCGGTTTGGAAGTTTTACGAATTATCAACGAACCGACTGCAGCCGCTTTGGCTTATGGACTTGATAAAAAAGGAGCAGACAAAAAAATTGCTGTTTACGATTTAGGAGGTGGAACATTTGATGTTTCAATTCTAGAAATTGGCGATGGCGTATTTGAAGTAATGTCTACAAACGGTGACACTCACTTGGGTGGTGACGATTTAGACAACAAAATTATGGAATGGATTATTGAAGAATTCCGTAAAGAGCAAGGAATCAATTTGGCTGATGATAAATTGGCAATTCAACGTATAAAAGAAGCTGCCGAAAAAGCAAAAATCGAACTTTCTTCAGTGCACGAAACTGAAGTTAATTTGCCTTTCGTAACTTCGGATGCCAGTGGTGCAAAACATTTAAATCTAAAATTATCTCGAGCAAAATTAGAAGATTTAGTAATGAGTTTAATTGAAAAGACAGTAGAGCCTTGCCAAAAAGCGCTTAAAGATGCCAAAATTATGGTTTCTGATATTGATGAAGTGATTTTGGTGGGTGGATCTACCCGTATGCCGGCCGTACAAGAAAAAGTTAAAAGTATTTTTGGCAAAGAACCACACCAAGGTATTAACCCCGATGAAGTTGTGGCTTTAGGAGCTGCAATTCAAGCTGGTGTATTACAAGGTGATGTTAAAGATGTAGTATTGCTTGATGTAACTCCTTTAACTTTTGGCTTAGAAACACTTGGTGGTGTTGCGACTCCTTTAATTGAAAGAAACACAACCATTCCAACTAATAAATCTCAGGTATTTTCAACAGCTGCAGACAATCAAACTTCAGTAGAAATTCATGTAGTACAAGGCGAAAGACCGCTTGCTGCAGACAATAAATCTTTGGGCCGATTCACTTTAGACGGCATTCCACCTGCACCAAGAGGTGTGCCTCAAGTTGAAGTTATTTTCGACATCGATGCCAACGGTATATTAAATGTAACCGCAAAAGACAAGGCAACCGATAAAAGTCAGCACATTGCCATTACCGGTAGTACAAATATGTCTGATGAAGAAATTGAAAAAATGAAGCAGGATGCCGAAAAATACGCCGAAGAGGATAAAAAGAAGAAGGAACAAATTGAAGTTCACAACAACGCTGAATCACTAATTTTCCAATGTGAAAAAACCTTAAAAGATGCTGAAGGCAAGGTTGGTGATGATCTTTTAAAGCCGGTTTCTGAGAAGGTTGAAGGTTTGAAAGAATTATTGAAAAAGGAAGATGCGCCTTCGGACGACATAAAGGCCAAAACAGAGGAACTTTCGGCTGAACTTCAAAAAATAGGTGCAGAAATGTATAAACAGGCCGAAGCTCCAGGAACAGCTACAGAAGCTACCGATGAAGATGTAAAAGTTTATGAAAAAGATAAAAAAGATGAAGATGTTGTAGAAGGCGAAGTAGTTAAGGACGAAGAAAACAAAAAGGACGAAAAATAGACTTCACCCGGGGGGCGTATTACATTAAGATAGGCAGGAAATTAAAAAACTTTCCATGCTAGACATTAATTTAATACGCCAGAACCCAGATCTTTACAAAAAGGCAGCTATCGATAAAAAAACTAATTTTGATATTGATAATTTGCTAGCCGTAGACGAAAAACGACGTTCACTTCAAGTAAAAGTTGACGATTTGCGAGCTTTAAAAAATTCAGCTTCAAAAGAGATTGCCAACCTGCAAGGCTCACAAAAGCAGGCTGCTATTGATAAAATGCAAAGCACGACTACAGAAGAAAAAAATCTATCTGAGGAACTTCAAGAAATTGAAGCGGAATTCAACAATCTAATGTTATTGGCTCAGGCACCTGCTTCTAGCGACACACCAGTTGGCAAAGACGACAGCGAAAATGTAGAAATGTACACTTGGGGCGAGGTTACAAAGTTCGATTTTGAACCTTTGGACCATGTAACTTTAGGCGAAAAACTAGATATTATTGATATTCCACGAGGTGTAAAAGTTGCTGGCTCACGCAATTACTTTTTAAAAGGTGATGGTGCAAGGCTAGAGCTAGCGGTTTTAATGTATACACTAGACAAACTAGCTTCGAAAGAATTTACAGCTTTTCTTCCCCCACTTTTAGTTAATTACGAAGCCATGATGGGCACTTCTTACTTTCCTGGTGGCGAAGATCAGGCATACACAATTCCATCAGACGAAAAATATTTAATTGGCACATCCGAGGTTTCTGTAACTTCTTATCATGGCGGAGAAATATTAAATGAAGATGAATTACCTAAAAAATATGCAGGTTATTCTAGTTGTTTTAGACGAGAAGCTGGTACTTATGGCAAGGATACTCACGGTTTATACCGCATTCACCAATTTCAAAAAGTAGAACAGGTGATTATTTGTAAAAACGATATGGAAGAGAGCAAAAAAATGCATGAATTCATTTTGAAAAACGCGGAAGAAGTACTTCAGGACTTAAAACTCCCCTATCGTGTAGTTGCAGTATGCACAGGCGACATGGGCCAGGGCCAATACTACAAAAATGATATCGAAACCTGGATGCCATCTCGAAATAGCTATGGCGAAACTCATTCTTGCTCAACTTTCCTTGATTTTCAATCTCGCAGACTTAATTTGCGCTATCGTGACAAAGAAGGAAACACAAAATTTTGCCATACCCTTAACAATACTTGCATAGCTTCACCGCGTATTTTGATTCCCATATTGGAAACCTACCAAAACAGCGATGGAACAGTAACAATCCCCGCTGTGCTAAGACCCTACATGGGTGGAAAAGAAAAGATTGGCTAATATTGCCAGTTTCAGCTTTTTCATTTATAATATAGGGGTTAAATACATATAAAAATACAATAGATGCTAGTACTTTGCACCGACACATTAAAAGGTTATGGCCTCAACCGAATTTTTGAATTTGCTAAAGAGGCTGGCTACGACGGCATAGATTTACAAATGGATTCCCACAATTACGACACTCTAAACAAAGAGTATGTTAAGCGTATTAGCGACGAAACTGGCGTGCCAGTTAAATGTGTAAGCACAGATACAAACGCCGGCAGCAAGGAGATTTTGGACGCTGTAGACCTAGCTAAACTCCTAGGGGCAAAAGTAGTGGTGGTCCAATCACCAAAAATCCTCAATTTTAAATACACAAATTGGCTTAAAACAGAAGTTCCAAAAATTCGTGAACGAGAAAGAATTTCGATTGCACTTGAAAATGCACCAGCCAGCACATTGTTAGGGTTTATTCCTGAGCATAGCATGGCAAATATTGGCGAAATGAAAAAATTTAAACATGCTTGTTTAGACACCTCTCGTGTAGCCGAAAAACACCAAGATTTAATGCGAACATATAGCACGCTAAAAAAATATCTTGTACATATTCATATTTCCAACGTATTCAAAGGAAAAAAATATTTCCGTCTCGAGGAAGGTATTTTGCCTTTAGAAAGCTTTTTAACTAAGCTTAAACAAGACGATTATCAAGGTTATGTCTCAGTAAAAATCTCACCCAAGTTTATTAAAGCTGGCGAGGATTCAAAAATGTTAAAATATCTTAAAGATTTTAAGGGTTTTTACAGCTCTTATTTTGAAAAGATTGATGTAAAGCAAGACGCAGCTTCGTAAAGTTTCCCTAATTAAACAAATATGGTTTGGGCATTAATAGGAATTTTAGCAGGTATAATTGCTGGATTAACTATAAATATTGAAATACCAATTGAATACACTAAGTATAGTGCTGTTGCCATTATTGGTGTTTTAGATGCATTGTTTGGCGCCTTGCGTGCCGAAGCCACCAAAGATCAGTTTGATGCTATGATTTTTATTAGCGGTCTGTTTTTTAATATTGTAATGGCTCTAGGCATTACCCTTTTGGGTGAACAACTTGGTTTAGACCTTTATTTAGCCGCTACTGTTGTGTTTACTTTTCGTATTTTCTCCAATGTTGGCATTACTCGTCGTGCGCTTATTCAAAGCTGGATGGACAAACGCAAGCCAAAACATACTCCAACTCCTGGTTCTAATTAGTCAGAAGCCTTTTGTTAAACCTTTACCCAGAGGAGATTTTCTGCTATAATTGAGCTTAGAAAAAAAACAAAAATTAAAAACTAAAAATCTCCCATGTCCGATTCTTCAAAGTTCACTATTATTCAAGAAATGCTGGAAACGGCTGAAACAAGCATTCGAACCGCACAAAAATTGTTTGCGGAAATGAGTGGCGGAAAAATTTCTTCAGAACAAAAATCAGAAAAATATGCTAAAAAAGCTGCTGATATAGATTTTGATGAACTTCCCATGGAAGATGGCGATGCAATTGTTGAGGGTGTTTTTGACGGTCAAAATATGATCGGCAAAAATAAACGCACTTATGCAGTGCCAGCCAACTATGCCAGTAAATCAAAATTGGTTGCCGGCGACATTTTAAAATTAACCATCAAACCCGATGGTGCTTTTGTTTATAAGCAAATTCATCCAGTACCTAGAAAAAGAATTATTGGTACTTTAACTTACGAAGATGGACAATATAAAGTACTCACAGACTTAAAGGTTTACGATGTACTTTTAGCTTCTGTAACATACTTTAAGGGTGAAATTGGCGATAAGGTAACACTGATTGTGCCAGAAGAAGAGGAAACAGAATGGGGAGCAATTGAAAATATTTTGGCAATTGACGAAGATGCAAATACAACAGATATGGACTTAGAAATGACCACGCGTCATTTGTAGTATCAACAAAAACAAAAATACATTATGGAAGACTCAAACAATGGTGCATCTCATGTAACAGTTGATCAAGCACTAGATCAAATTCAAAATTGGATAACAGAAGGAAATACTGCAATGGCTAGCGAAGGTTTAAAAGAGGTTTTAGAAATGGAACCCATGAACGAAAGGGCTCTTGTTATGCAAAAACAGCTAGAAAATGTTAGCACTACTCAAGATGTGACTGTTTCGCCAATGCCAGCAACCGCTGAAACTATGCCTACCATGGCTAGTGAGCCTGCTGTGAGTGACGATATTCAAATTGGAGGGCTAACATCTCAACCTGCGCCAGTAGTTGAACCAATTATGCCCACTGAACCAACGGAACCTGTTACACCCGTAACGCCGAGTTTTGACATCCCTGCTGTACCTGTAGAACCAGTTGCGCCTGTTGAAACTGTGGAACCGCCTATGATGGAAGCGCCTGCGCCTGCATTCAGTGCACCTGCAAGTTCACCATTTGAACAACCAGCTGAACAACCAACAGAGCAAATTGCCGAACCTGCAGTAATGGCTGCTGAACCTCAACCTGCACCTCTAAATTCTACAGACAAAAAAGCGCTAATTATGAAATCATTAATTCCGCTTGGAATTGCACTCGTATTAGGTTTTGTAGTTTATTTTTCATATGGATTCTTTGGCAGCAAAGCAACTCCTGAAGCTGAAAAAACCGTTCAAACCGACATCATTACTCAGCCAGAAGCGCCAACAATTGTAGAGCCCGAAATTGTAGAACCTACTTTTGAAGAGCCAACAAGTACAGAAGATCCTTTCGCAAATTACAACGAGCTTTTTGGCAACACCACTGAGGAACCAACTACAGATAACACAGACTCAGAGCCAAAAGTGAAGGTGAAAAGACCTACAAAAAACGCGGCTGAAAACATGACTGAAGAAGAACTATAAAAACTTCAAAACTTTACAAAAGAGGTTTTTTGGCGTATACACATGCCGATGAATCCTACTTTTTGGCAAAACATACCGAAACCTATAATTGCTTTGGCTCCCATGGCCGGCTACACCGATTCTGCATACAGACAGGTAGCTAAAACAGTGGAACCAAGCGTTATTTGCTTTTCCGAATTTACGAATGTAAATGCAATTAAATACGCAAATCCTCAAAAAGTTCGTCAATTATTGGATTTTAAAAGTAATGAAAACCCTTTAATAATGCAGTTATTTGGCACTAAAACAGAATTTTTTGTTGAAGCCGCTAAAAAACTGGAAGATATGGGGATAGCTGGAATTGACATCAATATGGGGTGCCCCGCAAAGCAAGTTATAGCTACAGAAGCAGGTTCTGCACTGTTGCAAAACATGTGTTTAGCGGGTGAAATTGTTAATGCCATGAGCAAAGCGGTAAAAATACCAATTTCAGTAAAAACACGGCTTGGATATGCCAATTATGATGAGGAACATTTTTTAAAATTCTGTCTTCATTTAGAATCTGCGGGTGCAAAACTACTCACAATTCATGGTCGCACCAAAAAACAGGCATTTTCGGGCGAAGCAAACTGGGATCCCGTATATTTGTTGAAAACTAAGGTAAAAATACCGGTAATTGGCAACGGTGATGTAAAAACAGCCCAAGACGCGATAAATAAAATAGGTAATTTAGACGGTGTAATGATTGGCCGGGCAAGCATGGGAAATCCTTGGCTGTTAGCCGAAATTCACGCTGCGCTTAATGGAGAAAACTATCAAAAACCACCTTTTGACAAACAATTACCCCTAATTCGCCAACACGCCATTTTGGCAGTTGAAAATCTTGGCGACAAATATGGTGTTTTAGAGATGCGAAAACATCTTTCATCATATATTCACGGCTTTGACAATGCCTCAGATTTCCGCACCCAGCTTATGAAAAGCAACTCCTTAGAGGAAAGTCTCAGCATTTTAGATGAATGCGTAAAAAAGGGCGTGAAATAAATGGAGGATGACCTGTGAATTCTCACCTTTCACATCCCAAGCTAAGGGGAGAGGGCGGTTCTTGTGGTTGAGAGAAATCATCAAGGGAGCTACTGATTCCTTCATCCATCCCAAGTATAGGGGGAGAGGGCGGTTCTTGTGGTTGAGAGGAATCTAAAAGGCAGCTATCGATTCTTTCATCCATCCCAAGCTAAGGGGAGAGAGCGAAATGGGGTACGAGAAATCATCAAGGGAGCTACTGATTTCGAGTGCCTCTTTCCGCTCTCTCCCCTTTCTTTTTCCCCCATTTTCTGCTATAATTAGGAGATTACAAAACAAAAATAAACATGTTTAAATTAGACAAATTATTCCGCACAGCGGTTCAGTACAAAGCTTCGGATTTGTACTACAGCACTGGCATAAAGCCGGTTTTACGTATCAACGGAAAACTTATTAGCATTAAGGACCATGAAATTGTTACTCCCCAAATGGCGGATGAGCACATTATGGACATGCTAAATGAGCAACAAAAGCAGAATTTTGCTACCGACAAAGAGCTAGATTTTTCAATAAATGTTGAAGGATTGGCTCGTTTTCGTGTGAATGTATTTTGGCAACGCAAAGGGCTTAGTGCCTCATTTCGTATGATTACCGAAGTTGTGCCAACCATGGAAGAACTTGGTTTACCACAACAACTAAAAGGCCTTACGGCTAAACAAAATGGTTTAATTTTAATTACTGGACCAACTGGATCTGGTAAAACAAGTACGCTGGCTGCCCTATTGCAGGAAATCAATCTTCATCAAGTAAAACATATTATTACGATTGAAGACCCTATTGAGTATATTTTTGAAAACCAAGAATCAATTATTGAACAAAGAGAAATTGGCACTCACACAAATGGCTTTGCTCAAGCTTTGCGAGCCAGTTTAAGAGAAGATCCCGATGTTATTATGATTGGAGAAATGCGTGATTTGGAAACTATTAGTTTAGCAATCACCGCTGCAGAAACAGGACATTTGGTTTTAGCAACCTTGCATACAAGCGGTGCAGCCAAAGCTGTGGATCGTATGATTGATGTTTTTCCGGCTAATCAACAGCCTCAAATTCGTTTACAGCTAGCGGAAAACCTTCGTGCAGTTGTATGGCAAAATTTGATTCCAACCAAAGATAAACAAGGTCGAGTTGGTGCTTACGAAGTGCTAATGGTAAACAATGCTATTCAAAATATGATTCGAAAAGAAAAGACTCATCAAATTAATTCTGCCATGGAAATTGGCATGAAAGAAGGGATGCAAACCATGCAAAAAGCGCTACAAGACTTACTTGCCAACGGTTTGATTAGTCAGGAACAAGCTAACTTATACACACCAAAAGAATATGATTTTGAAGACTAATAAAAAATTTAGAGCAAAATTTATCGCATTTTTAATAATGCTGTGTTTGGTGCTAAATGCATCAATATTTTTTGGAAGTGTAAATGTTTTGGCTGCGGCTACAACGCCCACAATAACTACAAAAAAGGCTACCCCACAACCGACAGTTTTAGAGAAACAAGCTAAAGCTCTTGAAGAAGCTAATGCGAATTACGCAGAAGCTGTTGCTAATATCGACGATCAAATTAACACAAAAAAACAAGCATTAGCGGACGCCCAAAAACAAGGCGACACCAACACTGTCAACGCTTTAAACCAACAAATAAGTAATTTAGAACAATCAAAAAAAACTAGTGCAGCCTATACGGCACAGCAAAATGCTAAGGCCGCTTACGACAAAACTGCTTCTACTCAAGCCTCAAAAGCTCAAACAGACTACAACAAAGCGGCTCAAACCACAGCAACAAAAAAAGCTGTAGTAGATGGGCTCGATAAACAAATTGAAAGTAAACAAGAAGAGATAGCTAGTATTAGCGATCCTATTGAGCAATCAAAAAAACAAAAAGAACTAGCTGCCTTAGAAACAAAAAAAGAAAAGGCAGATGCAGATTATTCAAAGGCTCAAAGTGACGAAAAAACTAAAAAACAAGCTTTAGACAGCGCAAATTTAACAACCACAAAATATGATGAGCCAACAACACAAGCGGGCACTTCTAAACCCAAAGACCAGCTAAGTGATCCTACTGTGCCACGCCCATATATTTCTAATCCAAATACATCACAATCTTTTAATGTTGATGATTATTTAACTATTTCAAACGAGCATGGAACTTACTTTAATGACGGCGAACACTCAAGTGCGGTTAATTTCATTATTCGGGTAATCAACATTATGGTGAGAATAATTGGCTCTGTAGCAATGTTAATTTTAATTATTGGCGGGCTTATTTTAATTACAGCACATGGTAGCGAACCAATGCTAGAAAAAGGTAAAGACACAATTAAGTATGGGCTAATTGGCCTAGTTATTGCGCTAAGTTCAGCACTAATAATCACATTTATCAATAACTTCCTTTCTGTAGGAACAACTGGTTAATGAAAAAATTTCTCTTAAATTTAGTAGTATTTTGTAGCTTAAGTAGCATAACTTTAGCTATGCCTATTACTATTGTTCAAGCACAAAGTGGCGCACCATCAACAACAAGTGACGATATTGGCGCAGCCGCCCCAATTACAGATTCCGAAATTAAAGGCGCAGAATGTATTCCTACTGAAGAGTTAGCAATTGCAGTTGTTTTGGAAGAAGGCTTTCAAACTAGTGTACCAAAAGGACAAACAAACAATAGCTTTGAAAGAGTTAAAGACTGCTACAGAGTAAATATGTGTAAATTGACTCTGGTAAAAAACAATTTCAATGTGCTTTCTAAAGACGAAAAAGCCGCATACACCAACCGCGTAATATGCAAAAGTGCCCTTAAAGAAACTTGTGACCAAGAATACAGAAAAGTTTACAATCCAAGTGATGCAGCAGAAAGCGCCCAACCCTATGTAACTTGCCAAAAAGTACAAGTACTCATCACAAAAAAAGGAGGAGCAGGTTTAATTTACTTGTATGTTGGGACAATTTACAAATGGGCCGCAAGCATAGTTGGTATTTTATGTGTGTTGATGGTGGTTGCTAATGGCATCATCATCTCTGCATCAGCTGGCGATCAACAAGCAGTAACAAATGCAAAAACTCGTATTATCCAATCGATTGTAGCTTTAGTAATTTTATTCTTGTCAGCATTAATTTTAAATACTGCCAACCCAAATTTTTACACAAGTAATAACGATCCTGTGTCTCCAGCTACACAAGCCACTCCAGTTACACAACCAGGAGAAACCGATCTTACAAATCAAACCCAAAACGCAGCTTAAATGAAAAAATTAATCACAACAATTAGCACAATTTTAATTGCCATAAGCCAAATTCAATTAGCTTTCGCAAAAAAAATCATTATCCCAGAAACAGATTTACCAGGTGCTTCGGAATATACGCAATCAAATGATTTAGCTAGCTACTTCAATCAAAATATTTTTGGGAATATCACTCAAACTATCATTAGTTTAACCGCAATTGCCGCACTGCTTTTCACAATCATTAGTGGCGTGCGTATGTTAACAGCCTACGGCAACGACGAAGCCTATGGCGCATCCAAAAAAATGTTTATGATTTCGTTAGTTGGCTTAATAGTGGCTATGCTTTCATATACAATCGTTTCAATTATTAGTAGCCTGCAATTTTAAAATGAAGAAATTATTCCTATACATATTGTTAAGCATTAGCCTTTGGAGCAACATTCAAGCTTTAACTTTTGCTCAAGATTACACACCTCAAGAAATTGATTCTAAGGTGACAGACATTTTTAATCCTGGAAAAATTTATGTTGAAAGTAGCGATCCGCGTGTAAGTGACAACCTAAATTATGTTGATAATTTGGCTAACAAAGACGAAAAATCGGTTATTAGTAAAATCATTCAAGACATATTATTTATTGGCGCATCACTCACAGTAATTGCAATTATTGTTACTGGCATATTCTATATTTTCTCAATGGGTAATGAAGAACAAATGACTAAGGCAAAAGATATTATCTTGTACACCGTTATTGGTTTAGTGATAATTTCGGTAGCTTATGGCATAGTGGTAGGTGTAACTAAACTACAATTTTTTACTTAATGAAAAAACTTTTCCTCATCACAATTTGCGCGTTTATGTTTTGCTTTTGGGCACCAAGTGCTTTTGCGCAACAAGGCTACGGCATTCCAATTAAGCCAGAATTAGCGCCTTTAACAGACATTTCAACCGATAGTTCGGAGGCTTCTTTAAATGTTGTTTTGCAAATTTTAGCTGGAGGATTAATTTACATAGCCGCACCATTAGCAATTTTAATGATCGCCTTTTACGGACTTAGATTAAGCGCCAGTTTTGGCGGACAAGAAGATTTAGACGGAGCAAAAAAGGGCTTAGGTTGGGCAATTGGAGGCTTGGTAATTATCATGCTTTCTGTAGTGATAGTACGCTTTGTACTAACCACTGTTTTAAGCACAGATCAACCTGCTACAGCCGCAACCACCAGCTCAATTTAATCTAAACGAGGAAATAAATTTTCACCTTTATCTAATGGAGAACCTTGTTTTAATGTACCCCAAGTTAGATTGGCAAATTTCAAGTGTTCTGCATTTAAACCTAGCTTAGCCAATATTTTTTCTGAAGTTTGAGGAATCACAGGAGCCAACAAAATTGCAATATGCCTAATTAATTCAAGCAACACATACATCACCTGTTTTACAGATTCCATATCTGTTTTCGCCAATATCCAAGGTTGTTTATCTTCAACATATTTATTAGCAAAATCAGTCAGTTTAATCACTTCTTCCAAAGCAGATTTCAAATCAAAATTCGCAACTTTTTTATGATATTCACCAATTGCTTCTTCCAATAATTTCGCCAAATCTTGCGGACAATCAACTACTTCTGGCACCTTATCTTCTACATATTTACCGGCCATAGCCACAACCCTACTCACCAAATTACCTAGGTTGTTTGCCAGTTCCGACTTATATACAACATCAAAACGAGCCTTACTAAAATCACCATCATCTGCACTAGGAATTTCACGAAGCAAATAATATCTTAAAGCTTCGGCTCCATAAGTTTCAACATACTCAACCGGATCCACAACATTGCCCAAAGATTTACTCATTTTTTTACCCTCAGAAGTAACATATCCATGTACATAAATTGCTTTTGGTAAGGCTTCTTGAGCAGACAAAAGCATACCAATCCAAATTCCTGCATGAAATCGCAAAATACCTTTGCCAATTAAATGCACATCCGCAGGCCAATATTTTTTAAACTTCGCATCATCCGTTGCATAACCCAAAGCACTAATATAGTTAGTTAAAGCATCGCACCAAACATACATCACATGATTTGGATCGTCAGGAACTTCAATCCCCCATTCCAAATTCGCCTTAGGTCGAGAAAAACTCACATCTTGCAAACCCTCTTCACACAAAGATAAAATTTCATTTTTACGAGAAGTAGGCACAACGCGAAGTTGATCAGTTTCAATTAAATTTTTAACTTGATCTGAATATTTCGATAATTTGAAAAAATAATTTTCCTCTTCAATAAGTTCTGGTGCTACTTGATGTTCTGGGCATTTACCATCTACCAAGTCTTTTTCAAGCACAAAAGCCTCACAGCCAACACAATACAAACCAGAATAAGTTTTTTTATAAATGTCGTCAGCCTCCACTAATTTTTTCCAAAATTTTACCGCACCTTCTTTATGTCTTTCTTGTGTAGTGCGAATAAAATCATCATTAGAAAGATTCAAAATTTTAGCCAACTGCACAAAAGTTTCAGCATTTTCATCAACCACATCCATAATATCTCTATTCAACGCTTTAGCAGTTTGTTTCATTTTAGAACCGTGTTCATCGGTACCGGTTAGCAAAAATGTGTCCTCTCCATTTAATCTATGGTAGCGAGCCAAAAAATCTGCCTGCACAATTTCCATGGCAAAACCAACATGTGGCTTGCTATTAACATAAGCTATCGCTGTAGTGATATAAAATTTGTCTGACATAGTAATAATTAAGCCAGTAAAAACTACTCAGAAACCCGTAAAATGTAAAGAGAAAGGCTTAAAACTACTTGTTAGCATCAAACCTGTAGAGAGAAAAATTGAAGACCGGCAAAAATTGTTCACGTCCAACATTCACTTCAATTGCTTGTTGAATGTCGCCAACTTTACCAACAGAGGTTATTTTCACATCATTTAAAGGGAAATTATCTTCACCCATTGCCACAACTTTATAATAAATGGTAGCCAAAACTTTCTTCTCTTTTTCTGTTGCAGGTTGTGTTGAGTTTTTAGAATTCTTAATTAAATCTAAATTCACCGCATTAGTAAGCACTAAATAATTAAATTTATGGTCGTTAAAAAATGCACTCAATTCATAACAAGCTTGTTCCAAAGAATTTTTATCCAAAAGCCCACCTAAATCATATTTGTAAAAAGACCGAGCTGCAGTTAATGGACAAGTTGTAATTGGCTTACCATCATTAGTAAAAGTTGTACCTCGTGTAACATTTGGTTGGCACCCATTAGCAGGGCTAGAATCAAATTCTGTACCAAAACAACGCGGTTCTTGAGCCGTATTTGTATCACCAGCAGAAATATAATCACTAATAGATTCTGTACTTCCATTATCATTCAAGCCAAAAATCTTCCATCTCAGCACATCAAAATCATTGAGTACTAATTTAGGCACACTCAAATCTATAGGTTGCATGTAGTAAGCTACAAAAAACCTTTTAGTGTGTTTAATTTGCCCTTTTTCATCCGTGTAAAACATTGGAATAGTAACCGTTTCATTTTGAGCCAAAGGTTTAAAAGTTCTTCTCAAATCATTTTCATAATTAATTCCCTGCAAATCGGGAATAGTTTTGCTCAATCCGTGAACCGAAAAATTATACTCTGTATCATCTTCAAATTTTACAGAAACATCATTTTTTTCCACACCAGGCAAACCTTGATGCACATCCAACAAAGCCTGTTCAATACCAGATTCCGCAGCATAATAGGCTTTTCCAGCCTTACTTACATCAGCTTCCAAGCGCATTTCTCTAATAATCAAATCCGTTAAACCTAATGTCACAACCATTAAAACACCAGTCACCAACAAAGCAACTAGCAAAGCACTCCCCTTTGGGTGCTTATTTTTTGCGATATTTAAATGATTGATAAACATTTTTTAAAGTGTGTTTGTGTATAAAAATGTATCTTGTTGAACCTCATCTCTTTGATCTGTTTTAGTATAAACACGAGAAGAAATAGTTGTTTGCAAAGGATAATCAACAAAACCATCCTGCTCGGTATTCACAAAATCAGCCAAAATAGTTACCTGTGGTTGAAATTGATTCGCCCAAACATTATAAGTTTCACGACTATACGGATCGCCTTTTGGCGTTACTACAAATTGAAAATCCTTAATTAAAAGTTGGGATGAAGTTAAATTTTGTTCCTCGGAAATGGGGAAAATCGTATTGGTAGATTCACGATAACTTTCCGCTTTGGTAATAATAAAAAATCCTTCTTTTTCAGGATTGCTTTCCACTCGATAAATTGTTTGTTTTAAGCCGTCTTTACTTAACAAATAAAGAGATCGATTTTCCACTCTCTCAGTTCTTAAAGAGTAATAATCAATAGCACTTAAACGAATATCTTCAGACAAAATTGAATACACATCTCGCGCACCCGAGTACATTTGTCTCACCGAGTCTGCATTTTGATTTGAAGATATTAGTGAAAAATACGAGTTGAACATTGCACCCATAAAAATAGAAAAAACCACCATAGAAACCATTATTTCTATTAAAGTGAATCCTTTTTTTATATTATTTTTCTTCATTTTTATATAAGTATTTTATTTAGGACCAGATTTCCAGTCGGTTAAAACAGTTTCCAAAACAATGTCTCTTTCGTCGCCATTTTCACTCCAAAAAACCACACTTTTCACTTTAATCGCTCCAGCTTTATCGCCCTCCAACGGCCCAACTTCCACATAGCGTGAAAATGGCGTCGCCTCGGTTAAATTACTGCGAGAAAATCCACCATTGTGATCAGCATGAATAAACTGATTGTTAACTTGAGACAATTTAGTGTTAAGCATTTTTTCATTGCCTTTATCAATAACACTTACAATCCAAGGTGCACTCGCCTTCAGTAAGCTAACTTTTTGGTTATTATCAATGGCTGTATCTCCTTGAATAGTAGAGCCTAAATTGCCGCTACTGATTAGTTTTCTCGAAATTATATATGTTTTGTTTTGCGAAAAATCAACTCCTGTCCCATTTGTGCTCCAAAAGTTAAACGATAAATCACCTGTCCATTTAATATTGTTAAACCAATGTGTATCCCGAATATTGCGAACAGCTTCAATACCTTCGGAAGCCAAATAATAAGCTTTTAAATCATTCATGTTTGCTTTGTTTCCACGTGTAATAGAAACAAATAAACTAGTAGCAGTTAAAATTGCTATAGCCAAAACCGATATACCAATTAGTACTTCTGGTAGTGTAAACCCTCTTTTTTTGTTTACTACATTCATTATAAAATATTACCGGTTTTTAAATCTAACTCAAAACTTCTCTCAGCACCCGAGCCCGAAGCGCCCGCCAAAGTAACTGTCACTTTATCGGCATCTTTGCCCAACGAAGAAATAATATTTCCTTGTGGTGGTTCAAAAATCACATACAAACTTTTTTGTTCTTTATTCAAAGCTATTAACTTACTAAAGGTAACTTTTTCCTGAAACGGCTTAAACTCCTTTAAAACATTGGCATCATTTACATCTAAATCTTTGCATTGCCCAGTTTTCAAAATATTTTTTTCACTTGGATCATAAAAATCCTTTGCATCATATGGCCATTGCAAAATAGTTACGCCAGATTCGCCTTCCTTCATCAACACGCCAAAACAAACCGCTCCAGTTTCGCCATTTTTCAACAAACCTTTTTTCCCCTGTGAGACTTTTAACTTAGCTTCGGCAATGCTACTGGTAACACTTTCCGAAGTTAATTTTAGCACTGCTGCTTGCCTATAACCCGAAAAAGAAATCAAAGTTAAACTCGATAAAACAACAATAATAGTCATCACAATTAATAGTTCTATCAATGTAAAACCTCTTCTTTTCATTATTTCAAAGTTAAAAAGATTGGGTCAAATTGAAAATTGGGCCCATAATAGAAAGCGCTAACACAGCCACAAAAATACCAACCACCACAATCATAACTGGTTCAAATAAAGCAGTTAATTTTTTGATAGTGTGAGAAATTTCTTTAGCGTATTGCTTAGAAATTTTTTGACTCAAATTAGCAATAGTCGCAGACCGTTCACCTATTTTCAACATTGCAGTTACATCATCCGGAAACAAAAATGGCGCCTTAGATAAACTATCGGCAATACTCATACCGGTTTCTACATCACCAATCACTCTCCATAAATGCAAAGCATAAATTTCATTTTTTGTTGAAGTAGCAATAATTTTTAAAGTAGGAATAACTGATAATCCAGACTCCATCAACAAGCCAAATTTGTCTACAAAATCAAGAACATTCACCTTTCTAATTAAGGTTCCTAGCACAGGAATTTTCAATAAATAATAGTGCCACCAAAATCGTCCATTATCACTATCAATATACGATTTAACTGCTACCACAACTATTAAAACTCCCAACACTAAAGCCCATAAATAGTTAACCAAAACCGATCTCAAGGCAATCATGCCTCTAGTAGTAATTGGTAAATCTTCAATTTTTACATTCAATTTAACAAATGAATCCATTAAAGCCGGTAAAAGCCACAAAGACATACCAACAATTACTAAAGTTAAAATCACAAATACTGCAATTGGATAAATTGAAGCTGTCCAAAGCTTCATTCGTAGCGCATTAGCTTTATCTAACTGTTGTGAAAGTTTAAATAAAACCTTATCTAGCTGACCAATTGCTTCACCAGATTTAATAACACCCATTTCGGATTCGCTAAACACATCAGCAAAACGACCCATAGCAGAAGACAAGGTAGAACCTGCCTTAATCATATGCGCCAAGCTAAATAAAACTCTTTGAAAATGTTCGTTTTCTGTGCGATAAGCCAAAATATTTAAACCCTGGGCAATCGGCACACCGCCATCAATCAACACGCCAAGTAAGTGATAAAAATATGCTTTATCCTTGGCAGGAATTGGGTAGTGATCAATAAAAAAGTCGTTTAATTTAACAAATAAAGAGGCTTGTGAATTATCATAAACTCCATAAACAATCTCTTGAACCTTGCGTCCATTTTTAGATAAAAGATCATCCAAAAGTTGCTCTTTGCCAGACTTACGCAACTCAACTGCTTGCTTCTTTTTAAAATTAAAAATTCCCATGTTTAAATTCCGTTACGATAAAATGTATCCATAGAAAGCGCAAAATGCACTCTTTCAATTCCCTCAATCGGTTCTCCAACCAACTGCACACTAATATTTTCTACAACGATTTTTCTACCATTTTGCTCAATAGACTTTAAAAAGTTTACCAAGTCACCATAGTTTCCTTCAAAACTGGCAGAAATTCCCATTTTCTTAACAGGCGCGCCAACTTCTTCACCGGAAGTACTAAAACTGATAGATTGAAATTCGATGTCGTTTTTTTGAGCTATATCAACCAAATTTAGTAGTAAACTATCTTGTTCCAATTTTTCTGGAATCGCATTAACTACTTTTTGAGTTTTCACATCACTATCAAGCTCCAAGCGTTTGCCGGCTTCCTCTAAAGCAGAAAGTTGCTCATTTAAAACTTGTTCCTGAGATTGCAAAGCTTCGTATGTAACTTGCTTTTCGGCTAATACATTACCCGTAGGCTTAACATATAAAAAATATAGTGCCAAAGCCAAAACAAGTAACAAGATTGCTAACATTTTTTGTATTTTTTGAGAGTTGGCGCCTTCCTCCATTGGATTGTTTAAAAAATTTTCCATTTTTATTGATTGTTAGAAAAGTTCATTTGAAGCACATAAGTTAAAACTTCTGCACCATCTTCCAAAACTGTTTTATTTATTCCTGGAATAAATGCTTCCGAAAAATATTCACTATTATTAAATGATTTAAGCAAATCAGCTGTGTCTTGATATGGATCCTCAGAATCATTAAATGTTCTAGTATTTAAAGTGATTTTGCCGTCTCTCCCACCGGAATAAGATAAAAAATCCACTTTAGATCTACTTTTTGAGCTCTTAGGAACAACATTTTGCACCCTTTGAATAACTTTAGACCAAACAACATATTCTTGATCAATTTGAGCAATAAGTTCGCTAGCCGAAGCAGCCGAAGCAACTCCTTGAGCCTCTAAAGCTCGAGTTTTTTCAGATAATTCGGCAACTTTAACATTTTCCAATTGCAAATCGGTTTCTATAGAAGAAGCCTTAAAAAAATGATGAATTGCAAAACCAGCAACTAACAAAAATGCTAGTCCAGCAATAAACAATAAGGGTGATATTTTTTTCATGGTTTGTTTTGTTTTTATTTTTTCCCTATATTATAGCAAATTTTAGCCAATATGTCACCAAAAAACTTCATACACATCAACGAATCCTTTAAATGCGGAAATTGCGGGCATATTAATGGCAAAAACCCTGTTGGATGCCGAAATCACTGCACAGAATGTTTGTATTCTTTACATGTTGATTTACAGACTCCAGGCGACAGAAACAGCGACTGCAAAGCCTTAATGCAACCAACAGCCTACTACCACGACTCAAAAAAAGGCTATGTTTTACAGCATTCGTGTAGCAAGTGTGGTAAACAAATGCATAATAAACTAGCAACAGACGACAATATGGAGGTTTTCCTTAATTATATTGAAAAAAGGCTTATACATCCCAAATAAATGATTGATTTAAAACGCATTGAGGAGAATTTAAAAGTAATACCTGCCAAGTCTACAGTGATTATTGGCTGTTCTGGTGGGGCCGATTCCACTTTTTTAACATATATATGTGCAAAACTGCTGAGTGCACAAAAAACAACTGTGGTCTTAGTACACATCAACCATAATTTAAGAACACAAGAGAGCCAAAAAGACGAAGAGTTTGTAAAAAACTTGGGTGCCCAACTCAACCTAAAAGTAGAAGTGGAATCGGCCCACTTCACTCAATTTACAGAAGAAAAAGGCAGAAAAGCTCGGTTTGCCTTTTTCGAAAAATGCCTAAAAAAACACAAGGCAAAATACATTTTATTGGCTCACCACAGCGACGACAACACAGAAACAATTTTAATGAATTTTACCAGAGGAACAGGTTTAACAGGTTTACAGGGTATTAAACTGCAAAAAAAGTGCATTTTACGCCCACTCCTTCATTTATCTAAACAAGAAATCCTTGATTACCTAAAAAAACATAAAATCAAGTATCGTGAAGACGCATCAAACCTCAATAACGAGTACACACGTAACTTTTACCGCAACCAAGTTATCCCACTACTAAAAGAAAAAAATCCTCAACTCAACCAAAATTTACAAAAAACAGCCCAAAATTTCGCCGAAATTGAAGATTTTATGCAAGAAACTGCCCAAAACTGGTTAAAAACCAATTTAAAAGGCACAAGCTACGACATTAAAAGCTTCCGCCTGCAAAAACCAGCTCTGCAAAAAGAAATTCTGCGCCAATTACACAAAAAAACCATGGGACACCTGCAAGAACTAGAGTCAAAACACCTTCAAGAAATTCTCGAATTTTTAACAAATAGCCACAGCGGAAAGCGAAAAAATCTAGGAAAATGGGTCGAAATCTCCATAAAAGATAAAACATTCAACATCAGTGCACTCCGCCCTTGAAAATAAACAGGAAAAGCGTATTCTACTTTAGCTAAATTTAGTTTTATAAAAGAACACCTTTAATGGCTCTTCCAACCCCACCCAAAATCAATAAACCGAAATCTACTTTTTTGTACCTAGTAATAGGTGCTCTTGTTTTGTCATCAGTTTTTCTGCTTTTTAACCCACAAACTGACCCTGGCACAAAAGTTACGCTTAACGAGTTTGCAAATTATGTTAAAGAAGACAAAGTTAAAAAAATTGATATTAGTAGCAATAAAGTTAATTTAGAGCTTGTGGACAACAGCAAAGCCTTTACTTATAAAGAGCCTGGAGCAGACATTTACACAATTTTGGCTCAAGCTGGTCTTAGTCAGGAAAAAATTTCCCAATTAAATGTTGAGGTTGTACCAAATGAAAACAACGATTTTTGGATTAATTTACTTATTAGTATAGTGCCATTTTTACTTATTATTGGCTTCTTTATCTTTATGATGAAGCAGGCACAAAGCAGCAACAATCAAGCAATGTCGTTTGGAAAAAGCACTGCCAGAGTTGTAGATAAAGAGAAGCAAAAAACCACTTTTGCCGATGTAGCAGGCATGAAAGAGTCTAAAGAAGAGCTAGTTGAAGTTGTTGATTTTCTTAAAAATCCAGGCAAATACACGAGTATGGGAGCCAAAATCCCTAAAGGTGTGCTTTTAATTGGCCGCCCAGGTACAGGTAAAACTCTCTTGGCTCGCGCCGTTGCTGGTGAGGCCGATGTGCCATTCTTTAATATATCTGGTTCGGAATTTGTAGAAATGTTTGTAGGTGTGGGCGCGAGCCGTGTGCGTGATTTATTTAAAAAAGCAAAGCGCAATGCCCCTTGTATTATTTTTATTGATGAAATTGACGCTGTAGGGCGTCACCGTGGCGCTGGAGTTGGTGGAGGACACGACGAAAGAGAACAAACTTTAAATCAGATTCTTACCGAAATGGATGGTTTTGAAACAGGCACAAATGTAATTGTAATGGCTGCCACAAACCGCCCAGATGTTTTAGATCAAGCTTTATTGAGGCCAGGTCGTTTCGATCGTCGCATTACTGTGGATATGCCAAACATCGAAGCTCGTGCAGAAATTTTGGCTGTACATGCACGAAACAAGCCCCTTAAAAAAGATGTTGATTTGAAAAAAGTAGCACAACGCACACCGGGCATGAGTGGTGCGGACTTAGAAAATTTGCTTAACGAAGCTGCAATTTTAGCAGCTAGCAACGATAAGAAAGTTATTAGCCAACTCGATATTGAATACGCTATCGACAAAGTTTCTCTAGGTAAACAGCGTAAAAGTAGCATTTTATCAAAAGAAGAAAAAGTTAACACTGCCTATCATGAAGTAGGCCACGCCATCGTAGGTCATCTTTTACCAGGTTGCGACCCTATTCACAAAGTGTCCATTATTCCGCAAGGAATGGCTCTTGGTGTAACATGGAGCATTCCAGAAAAAGATACTTACTCAATGTCTCGCAGTAAGTTTTTAGATCAAATTTGTATGTCTTTAGGAGGCTATGTAACCGAAGAAATTATCTTTGGCGAAATGACAACCGGGGCTTCTAACGACCTGGAAAAAGCCAATGCCATAGCTAGAAATATGGTAACAGTGTACGGTATGAGCGACTTAGGCCCAATGATTTTTGGCGAAAAAAATCATGAGTCAGCATATGGTCGAGACTCTGGTGGTTCAAAAAACTATTCCGAAGAAATGGCTTCAAAAATTGATAATCGAGTTAAATCATTTATTGATGAATGTTATGTTAAAACCAAAGAGATCATCAACAAGAATAAAGATTTAGTAGCAAAAATTGCTGATGAACTTGTAAAAAAAGAATCGCTAGATCAAAAAGCATTTTTATCATTCTTCAAAGATGGTGAATATTGGTCTCCAGCAGGCAAAATTCCTGCAAAAAAGACTAAGCTAAAACCTTCCAAGAAATCAGCTTAACAAAGCAATATGACCGCTAAAGAAACTAAAAAACAAGCTCCTGCAAGCGAAGAACAAGACCAAGACGAAGGTCAGTTATCTTTAGATATTTATCAAAACGATCAACATATTATTGTACTTGCACCCATTGCAGGTATAGAACAAAAGCATATTAAAATCAGCATAACCGAGGATGTTTTAATGATTAAAGGAAAGCGTAATTTTCCTGTTGAAGACACACTTCAGGAATGTTTCACCAAAGAATGTTTTTGGGGAAATTTTTCTCGTTCGATTGTATTGCCCGAAAATGTGGATATCACAAAAATAGATGCCAACTTCAAAAATTCAGTTTTAATTATTCGTATTCCAAAAGTGGATAAGGTTAAAACTAAGGTTATTCCAATTAAATAAGTTTTATGAAAATTAGAAAGGCAGTTTTGCCAGCAGCCGGATTTGGAACTCGATTTTTACCAGTTACAAAAACGATCCCTAAAGAAATGTTACCAATTGTAGATAAACCGGTTATTCAATATTTAATTGAAGAAGCTGTTGCCAGTGGCATTGAAGAAATTATTATTGTGAGTGGTAGAGGCAAAAGAGCGATTGAAGACCACTTTGATCACGCCTACGAACTGGAACACATCTTACTCGAAAAAGGCAAAAATCATTTACTTGAAGAAATTAAAGGCATTCCTTCTATGGCAAAATTCTTTTATGTGCGCCAATCTTTTCAATTAGGAGACGGCCACGCTGTACTTTGTGCAAAAGAATTAATTGGCAATGAACCATTTGCCGTAATGTTTGGTGACGATATTATTGATGGTCCTAAACCAGGCATTCAACAATTAATTGATGTATTTGAGCAAAAACAAGCATCGGTAATTGGTTTAGAAAAGGTTGAACCGCAAAATGTATCATCATATGGCGTCATTGGACCTTCGAGCTCAGATGGTCGCTTACACGAGGTATCTACAATGGTAGAAAAGCCTCAACCACAAGATGCGCCCTCAGATTTAGCAATCATTGGCAAATATGTGGTAACACCTGAGATTTTTGAAGCCTTAGAAAACTGCCAAGCCTCAAAAGATAACGAGATTAGATTGATAGATGGCTTTAGAAAACTTATCGAAACACAGAAAATTTATGGATATGAGCTAGAAGGTAAGCGCTATGACACAGGTGACAAATTTGGCTTAATACAGGCGACAATCGACTTTGCGCTTAAACGAGAAGATATAGGTCCACAACTAAAAGCCTACCTCCGTCAACTTGAACTATAGAGAGATTTAGTGTACAATTGGGTGTTCTGCTCAAAAACCGAGCAACAAAAATAAAAATAAAAAACACCACCCATGTCGCAAAATCCTTTTTCTTCGCACCAATCCGAACATCCATACGCACTGTTAATAGAAGAAGCCGACCGTAAAAAACAAAACGGCGAGCATCTTGAAGCTATTAAACTTTGTGAAAGTATCTTAAGTGATGACTTAGATTGTACAGAAGCATACGAAGAAATTGGCGACAACTATTTATCGCTAAGACAATATCAAAAAGCAAGAAAAGCACTAGAAAAAGCTATTGAAATAGATGCAGACAGTGCAAATGCTAACTATTTATTGGGATTTGTTCATTCATGCTTAGGCAGATGGCAAAATTCAGTAGAACTACTAGAAAAAGCCGACAAACACCTACCAAATCACCCGGAAATTCTAAGATGCTTAGGCTGGAGCATGTTTCATGAAGGGCAAAAAAAGCGAGGAATTATATTACTAGAAAGAGCTCTACACCTTGCTTCAATGGACACTTTAATTATGTGCGACCTTGGAGTTTGCTACCTCAACGAGAAAAACTTCGAAAAAGCCTCATTTCTTTTCAAAAAAGCGCTCCAACTAGACCCTAGCAACCAAAAAGCAAAGGAATGTCTTAACGCTGTAAACTTTTTTGAAAAAGAATACAAAAAACTAAGAGAAAAGAAGGACTAAACTTGCAAACTGCCATTTTTCTTGTACAATACACTAGCTTTTTAAAGAGAGTGTTCTTTGAAGTGATCGCTTAAGGTGAGTTTATTCGCACTTTAAGAGGAAAGTCCGAGCACCACAAGACAATGGTAGCACCTAACGGGTGTCGCCCGAAGATATATTTAAAACTTTGGGTAGAGCCAGTGCCACAGAGACAAAACAGGTTGAGGCCTATAGGTAGTATAAAAACCACATGCCCAACCCAAGATGAAAAGTCCAACAGCTTTATACCTCGTTGGAGTCGCGCAAGCGACGGGTAAACCTTACTTGGTGTAAAGTGAGAATGGCAGAAAAGGACTCATGGGTCTTGCCACCTTCTCTGCTCACTGCTAGAGCTGTATAGCAATGTACAGCCCAGACAGATGATCACATTTGCAAATTATTTATAACTTGCGAAACAGAACTCGGCTTATGCAAAAGATCCTCTCTTTAAAATCATCTTCATTTCCATTTAGTTAGTTATGAAAAAGTTAGAAATATTTTTAGGCATACTCAAAATACCATTCGATTTTTGCGCTGTGCTACTGGCTTTTATTATCGCATACAAGTTGCGTCTTTTTGAAGATGTCATTCCCGGTTTTCATTTTCCTGTTGATATTAACGAACTTTCGAGCTTGCAAGAATATTTTATTTTTGGATTTAAAGCGGGCATTGCCTGGATAGCCGTTTTCGCATTTAACGGCATGTACACGCTAAAAACAAACTTCAAACTTGGCCAAGAACTTGGCAAAACATTCACACTCGCACTAGCTTGGTTAACCTTAATAGTTGTCTATTTCTTTTTAATACGGGAATTTCCCTACTCACGTTTAGCACTTGCCTACAGCTGGATTCTCGCATTGGTGCTCAGTTGGGCAGGCAAAATTTTCCTCCGATTTATTCAAAAACAATTACTAAAAAAAGGCTTCGGCCAAATTCGCACATTACTAATTGGCTGCAACGCCTTAAGTAAAAACCTAATCCACGAGCTAGAAAAAAACCATGAATACAAGGTGATTGGTGTAATTGATGACGCTTGCAACGCACAAGTTGAGGTGCCTGTTTTGGGAACAATGAACGAATTAAGCGACATCATCACTAGTAATCGCATCAATCAAATCATTCAAACAAAAACTAATTTAAGCCAAAGTGTAGCAACAGAAATTTTAGATTTTTGCCGAGAACACCATATTAGTTACAGTTTTGTGCCCGATCTTTTAGAAACTCAGCGCAGTAACGTGGTGATTTCAACCATTAGCGACATTCCAATTATTAGCCTTAAACAAACTCCTTTAGATGGTTGGGGTAAAGTGATTAAACGTATTTTCGACATACTGGGAGCAAGTTTAGCAATCATCATCTTATCGCCAATTTTTATAATAACCGCTTTAGCCATCAAAATTGAAAACCCAAAAAGCACCATCTTTTTTAAATTCCTCGACAATGGCGAAATCGCCAAACGCGTGGGCCAATATGGCAAACTTTTCCGCTGTTACAAGTTTCGTTCTATGAAACCCGGCACTCACAACATGCGCTATAACGAGCTTGCAGACAACAATCTTAGACATGGCACTCCCATGGTGAAAATAAAAAACGATCCTCGCATTACAAAAATTGGCTCCTTTATTAGAAAAACCAATATTGATGAACTGCCAAATTTATTCAATGTACTTAAAGGAGAAATGAGCTTGGTTGGACCTCGCCCACATTTGCCAGAAGAAGTTGCACAATATCAAAAACACCACAAATTTGCCCTAACAATTAAACCAGGCATTACAGGATTGGCTCAAATAAACGGCAGAAGCGACTTAGACTTTGAAAAAGAAATCAAACTCGACACCTACTACATTGAGCAATGGTCGCTTTGGCTAGACATCAAAATCCTCCTCAAAACATTCCCGGCTTTATTTAAGGGGTATCTGGAATAGTGCTCTAAAATCTATACGACTAAAAGTCAAGGGTTATAGACTTCACTTTCAGCATTTGTGCTAAAATGGTACGGCTATACTTCATATTAGAATCAATGTTTAAAAAGATTATCAACACCCTGCTGGGAGACCAAAACGCAAAGACAATCGCTAAAACCGCTCCTATAATTGCGAAAATCAATCAAATAGAAGAGGAATATCAAAAAAACTTAACAGACGAGGACATTCCTAAAAAAACCGAGGAATTTAAAACGCGCCTTCAAAATGGCGAAACGCTGGACGATATTTTGCCAGAGGCCTATGCACTAGTTAAAAATGCTTGTCGCCGTTTAGTGGGCAAATCGTGGTCTGTGCGTGGCACAGAAACACTGTGGAACATGATCCCCTACGATGTTCAATTAGTAGGAGGCTTAGTTTTGCACAACGGTAAAATTGCCGAAATGAAAACGGGTGAAGGTAAAACTTTAGTTTCAACTTTTCCAACTTACTTAAACGCACTTGCAGGCAAAGGCGTGTTTTTAGTTACAGTAAATGATTATTTGGCTTCTCGTGATGCCGAATGGAATGGCGGACTCTTTAACTTTTTAGGTTTAAGTGTTGGTGTAATTCGCCACGGACTTTCGCATCAAGAGAAAAAAGAGGCTTACAGCAAAGACATTACCTACGGAACTAACAACGAATTTGGGTTCGATTATTTGAGAGACAACATGGCAGGTACAATTGAAGAGATTGTTCAAAGAGAGCTTAATTATGCCATTATTGATGAAGTGGATTCAATTTTAATTGATGAAGCGCGAACTCCTTTGATTATTTCTATGCCTGCGGAAGAATCAACAGATAAGTACGCCAAATATGCCAAATTAGTGCTACAGCTTGAAGAAAACACTCATTATATTTTGGACGAAAAACTTAAAACCGCTGTGTTAACAGATGCTGGAATTGCCAGAATGGAAGACCTTTTGGGTTTGGAAAATATTTATACAGATGCCGGATTTAGTGAAGTACATCACATTGAACAAGCATTAAAAGCACAAAGTGTTTATAAAAAAGACACAGATTATGTAGTAAAAGATGGTGAAATTTTAATTGTAGATGAGTTTACAGGCCGTTTAATGCCGGGTCGCCGATATTCACATGGCTTGCATCAATCAATTGAAGCAAAAGAAAATGTAGAAATTAAGCGTGAAAGCAAAACATTGGCTACAGTTTCACTTCAAAACTATTTCCGACTATTCAACAAATTGGCAGGTATGACAGGTACAGCCGCTACCGAAGCCGAAGAATTTGAAAAAATTTACGGCATGGAAGTGGTGATTATTCCAACTAACAAGCCAATTCAAAGACTTGATAAAGCAGATGTAATTTACAAAAACTGGAAGGGCAAATTTATGGCAATTGGCGAGAGAGTAAAAGAGCTCCATGCAAAGGGACAACCAGTTTTAATTGGTACTATCTCAATTGAAAAATCCGAGGTTTTAAGCCAAGTTTTGCGAGCTCAAGGCACTCCGCACAAAGTTTTGAATGCCAAATTTCATGAACAGGAAGCCGAAATCATTAAAAATGCCGGCCAAAAAGGTGCAGTTACAATCGCTACCAATATGGCGGGTCGTGGAACGGATATTAAACTTGGCGAAGGTGTGCAAGAAGTTGGCGGATTAGTGATTATTGGTACAGAGAGGCACGAATCGCGTCGTATAGATAACCAGCTTCGTGGTCGTAGTGGTCGACAAGGTGATCCAGGTGAAAGCCAATTTTTCGTTTCAATGGAAGACAATTTAATGCGTCTTTTTGGAGCGGACCGAATTAAAAGAATTATGGAGGCGCTAAATGTGCCCGAAGATATGCCAATTGAAAATTCAATCATTAGTAAGTCAATTGAAGGCGCGCAAAAAAAGGTGGAAGGCCACAACTTTGATATTCGTAAGCACCTTGTTCAGTACGACGACATTATGAACTGGCATCGAGAAATCATTTACAAGCGTCGCCGAGCAGTACTTTCGGGCGAAGGCATACACGAAGACATCATTAAATTAATTGAAGAAGAAGCTGATATTTTGGCTTTAAACAGCATTGGTAGCCGACAGTTAGAAGACTGGGATTTACCAGCTTTAGTGGAATCGGTGAATGCGCTAAACAAAAATTCAACTACTAAATTTAGTGAAGAAGACCTGAAAAATGCTCGCAACGAAGCTTCAGTTATTAATGCAGTAAAGGAATATTTGATTAAAGAGTACGAAAAAAAGGCAAGTGAACTGCCCGATCCAAAAATTTATCACAACATCGAAAAACAAATCTCCTTGCGAACAATCGACACTTTATGGATGGACCATATAGATGCCATGAGCGATTTACGCGAAGCAGTTTCGCTACGAGGATACGGCCAAAGAGACCCATTATTAGAGTACCAAGCCGAGGCCTACAAAGCCTTTGACGAATTATTAAGCAGAATGAGAGACGGCATAGTACAAACTCTGTTTAAAATGAATGTAGAATTAGTTGCCCCACAAGCGATCAAACAACCAGAAATAAAAAATGTTCAAACCAACGAACAACAAATTGAAGAAGTTTTATCTGGGCACGATAAAAAAGCTAGTCCAAGCAGGACTGTTTTGGGGGCTACCCAAAAAGATCCAAATGCACCAAAAGAGGCAGAAGTTGGCCGAAACGACCCTTGCCCATGCGGTAGCGGTAAAAAATATAAAAAATGTCACTTATGAGTTTACTCAATCGTCTTACATTTATATTGGTCGCCATTTTTTTTACAGTAACAATTTTTGCTGGCCTGCAAAAAGTTATGGGCGGCTGGGGCGTACTTTTAGCATTAATTATTAACTTGGGTGTTGCCTACAAAGTTTTACAGGTCTCACCAAAAGGCAGCGGCAAGCGCGTAATCGCCCTCAGCATTATTTGGACAATCATCTCTTTCGCAATCATCCTCCTCGGCGGCGTGGCTTTTACAAGTTATACGTTGAATAAGATATTATGACCGCCATCTTAAGCATTAGTTAATTCAGCATCTGTTGCTGTTCTAACCTCTTCTGTAATCGCTCCACTTTCAGCCTGCGTAGCGGCATCTTCAGCTACAATACCAGCCTTCATAGCAGCAACAATATCCGCTTTTACTCGCTCCAAACCTTCAAACGAAGCAATGTCCGCTCCCGGTTTTAAAATATAAACAGCACTAGCAACTGGAGCTACACCCGCTGGAAATGCTGGCGCAACATCCTCAACAGCCACAAGAGGGAAAAACCGAGCAATAGCTACTGGTGATATGTCCCCACCTGATAATTCCATCATAGGTGAAATTGTAATTTGCACTCCAAGTCTAACTATTTGAGGTCCACGAATAACTTTAACATCAGCAAATCGGGGATCAATTCCACGTGGGTCTACTTCAATATTTACGTGATTAGGGTGAGTAACAATGCACCTTCTCATCTCATATAAATGGCTAGCATTACTTATTCTTAAAACCTCAGCAATAACAGATTCTCTTCCTTCTACTTTTAATAAATCATCTGCACATAATGGATTTGACATACATAAAAGTTAAAAATATTTGAAGTACACAATAAAACAACCTTAGCGCAAACTACAGATGGGGTCGCCTTCACGGCGTGGGGCTTCTTCCACTTTAAAATCCTTGCCGGTAACTTTTTTAACAACTTCAATCACTTCGCGCACAGAATATCCGCTTCCATTACCCAAATTAAACACATCGCTCTGTTGCTCTTTTAATAAATGAGCAAGTGCCAAAACATGCGCATCTACCAAGTCGCTAACATGAATATAGTCGCGAATGCAGGTTCCATCAGCTGTATTGTAGTCGGTTCCAAAAATTTTCACGCTTTCCATTTCGCCTTTTGCCGCCTTAAAAACATTGGGAATTAAATGTGTTTCCGGTTGATGATCTTCACCAATTTCGCCACTTTCATCCGCACCCGAGGCATTAAAATACCGCAAGCAGATGCTCTTTAAGCCATAGGCATGGTCGTACACCTTCAACATTCTTTCAAAAAATAATTTAGTGTCGCCATAAAAATTTACGGGCATCAAAACATCTGTTTCCTTAATTGGTGTACTCACAGGGTTGCCGTAAACGGCTGCAGTTGAAGAAAAAATCATATTCTTAACATTGGCAACGCGCATGGCTTCAAGCAAATTCGCGCCTTCCAAACAATTAACATCAAAAAAATCTTCGGGCTCTTTCATCGAAAGTCCCGCTTCAATATAACCGGCAAAATGCATCACTGCATCAATCTGGTGCTCACTAAATAGCTTTTCCAGTCCTTCAACATCACCAACATCAATTTGATAAAAAGCAACATTTTTCGGCACAAATTCTTTGTGGCCTTTAACCAAGTTATCTAGCACCACAACTTCGTAATTGGCTTTTAACAAAGCCCTAACCGCATGCGATCCAATATAACCAGCCCCACCTGTAACAAGAATTTTCATATTAATCCATATAAATTTCACGCGGTTTGGCACCATTTGCAGGACCCACAACACCTTTTTCTTCTAGTAAATCCACAATGCGAGCCGCTCGCGCATAGCCAACTTTTAATCTTCTTTGTAGTAGCGAAGCCGAGGCTTTGCGATGTTCACGCACAACAGCAACCGCATCAGCATACAAAGCATCGCCAACTTCATCATCATGTTTGGCTTTCATAGCGGATGCTGGAATACCATTTAATGAAGAAGAAGCTGTTCTTATAGAAGTCACATCGTCGTTATATTCTGGTTCGCTTGAATGTAATTTTGCAAAATTTGTAACTCTCTCAACTTCTTTCGTGTCCACATAAATACCTTGCACACGCATTGGTTTGCTCATTCCACCAGGCAAATAAAGCATATCACCTCTGCCTAACAAGTCTTCTGCACCTGTGCCATCCAAAATCACTCTAGAGTCAATTGAAGAGCTCACAGCAAAGGCTATCCTCGCCGGCACATTTGCTTTAATCAAACCTGTAATAACATCAACAGACGGCCTTTGTGTAGCAATAATAAGGTGCATTCCAACGGCTCGGGCCATTTGTGCAATTCTACAAATCGAAGCCTCAACTTCTTTGCCTGCAGCCATCATCAAATCTGCTAACTCATCAATTACCACCACAATACGAGGCATTTTTTCGTCCAAACCTTCTTGAGCATTATATTCTTTGATATTTCGAACGCTCGCATCAGATAACAATTGATACCTACGCATCATTTCTGCCACCAACCAACGCAAACTAATAGCCGCTTTTTCAGGATCTGTAATTACTGGAGCCAATAAATGCGGTATACCATTATAAGGTTTTAACTCCACTCTTTTTGGATCAATCATAATAAACTTCAAATCCTTAGGTGAATTTTGGTATATCATAGCCAACAAAAAGGTATTCATACCAACCGATTTACCCGAACCAGTAGCACCTGCAACCAGCAAATGTGGCATAGTTTCCAAATCACCAACCACTGCCCTGCCCGAAACATCTCTACCTAAAGGCAAAGCCAACGGCGAACCGCCACTCATAGCCTTGTATTCTGTCGATTCCAAAATTTCCTTTAAATAAACCAAACTCCGATTTTCGTTTGGCAACTCCACGCCAACCAGCGATTTTCCTGGTATGGGAGCCTCAATACGCACTGCTCTAGCCGCCAAAGCCAAAGCCAAATCATTTTTTAAAGCAGTAATTTTCGACAACTTTACATGTTCCGCAGGCTTAAAAGTATACTGAATAACAGTCGGCCCCACATGTACCTCTTTCATACTCACATCAATACCAAATTGATCCAGTTTTTTACGAATCGTATCTGCATTTGTGCGCAAAGTTTTCTCATCAATAAGCGCATTTTTAATTGGCAGCTCCAACAATTCCATGTCCGGAAATTCCCAATAATAGTCTTCTTCTTTTTTCTTTTTTGATACCACCTCTTCCTGCTCTTCTTCCTCTTCGGTTTCCTCATCTTCTTCTTCTTCCTCGTCCTCATCACCATCCAAATGCAAATCAATCGATTCCTCATTTTCGTCACTTCTAATTTGACTATTCAAAATGCGAATTCCCTGTTCCATTTGCCCTTCATCCATATCTTCAATTAAATCTTCAATTGATTTTTTGCTAGTGCGCTCGGCTTTTCTTTCATTTTTTTCGTTAGCCTTAAAATCAAATTTTATCTCTGGAACTACCAAAGTCCACAAATCTTTTAATGAAATATGAAAAGTAAGAAGCACAGAAATCAACAACAAAGTCACAAAAATCACGCCAGCACCAACATTTCCAATTACCAATAAATCTCTCAAAACAAAGTTTGTAACAAAACCTGTATACCCCCCAAATCCTCCTTTTTGCGCAATATCAAACAAATCTTCACTAGGAACAGACAAATGGAAAATACTCAAAACAGAAATCATCATCAAAATCACGCCAATAATTCTTTCAATTCCAAATTCAAATTTTTTCACAAAAAACATCGTTAAAGAGATTCCTGTAAACAAAACCGGAATAGCGTAAACCCCCCAACCCAAAATAGGTTGCAAAAATCCCATCCAAATTTCACCAACAATCCCAACTCCGCCTTGTATACTCAAAACAGTTAAAACGGCTAAGGCTAAATAAGCAACCGCCCCAATTTCTCTACTTACTTCCTTGCTTACATTTAAAGCAATCGAGCGTCTTCTGCTTCTGCGCCGTCTACGAGCCATAAAGAAAATCTTTATAAATAAAACGGAGCCATTTTACCAGAAAAAAGCACAAAGAGCTATGCGAGCTTTAAAAATCATCCGTCTAATATAAAAATATTTCTTTCCATTAAGCACTCTGATATATTGCCATTATGCATATCCCACAAGAAGATTTAGAGTTCTACAACCTCATATCCCCCACTTTTAATGGGATCAAGTTTCCCATGCCACCGCCAAAACTCACTCCAGCCGAAAGAAGGCAAAGGCGTATGGCGTTTAGAAATGAGCGTCATTTGTACTATAGAAACTGCGATTTAACGGGAAAAAAGATACTTTCGGCCTATTCGCCAGACAAAGAATATAAAGTTTACCATTTTAAAGAATGGGCTAGTGACAAGTGGAATCCTATGGATTATGGCATGGAGCCTAACTTTCAACGATCATTTTTTGAACAATTTGCAGAATTAAGCAAAAAAGTGCCAGTGCGTTCACTAAATATTAGTTCCGATATGGAGAATTGTGATTTTTGTAACTATGGAGGCTCATCAAAAAACTGTTATTTGTGTATTGCCCCCTTTCAGTCGCAGGATTGTTACTATTCGCGCATTCCGTACGCTTGTACCTATGATATTGATGGTTTTGCTAACATTCAATGCCAGTACACCTACGAATCCATAGCTTGCGAAGGCTGTTACGAGTGCTTTTTTAGTGAGTATTCAAAAGGCTGTAGCGAATCTGCCTTTTTATTAGATTGCATAAGTTGCAAAAATTGTTTTGGCTGTGTTGGCTTAAAACAACAGGAATATTGCTTTTTAAACAAAAAATATTCACCCGAAGAATACGCAAAAAAAGTTGAAGGAATTTTAAGTGATCGCCAAAAGTTGAATGAGTTTATTGAGTATTTCCGCAGTTTTTCATTAAAATTTCCCCGAAAGTATAGTCGCAATTTTCAAACCGAAAACTGCACTGGCGATTTAATTCGTAACGCCAAAAACTGTAAGGATTCTTTTGATTTATTTTATCAAGAAGACAGTAGATATTGTGAACTTGGTGGCGCACAAACACATCACGCTTACGACTGCACAATTACAGGTGTAAATGTAGTAAACTGCTATGAACACATTGGGGCTTTAGGTTGCAACAATACTGCTTTTGGCGCTTATGTGAGAGAAAACCAAAATTCCTATTATTTAATGAACTGTGAAAATTGTATAGATTGCTTTGGCTGCAATGGTTTAAACCGCAAGCAGTACTGCATTTTCAACAAACAATACACCGCTGAAGAATATCACAAAACTGTCGCAAAAATTGTTGAAAAAATGATCAGCGATGGCGAGTGGGGCGAATTTTTCCCCATGTCAATCTCTCCATTTGCCTACAACGAAACATTGGCTCACGACTATTTCACTCTAACTCAGCAAGAAGTAGAGGCGAAAGGTTTAAAATGGAAGCCAGAAAACAAACAGTACGATGCAAATCCAAATTTACTGCGCTGCAAAACTACCGGTCAGCCTTTTCAGGTAATCAAACAAGAAGAAGATTTTTTGAAAAAATATGGCATAGCATTTCCAGACAAAGCCCCCCAAGTACGATATCTGGACAGACTAAAATCCATGAATCCATACCAGCTATGGGAAAGAACCTGCCCAGATGGAACAGTTGTACAATCGCCATATTCGCCAGATCGCCCAGAAATAATCCTTTCGGAAAAAGCTTACCAAGATTACGATTTTTTGTTGAAGTGAATTGAGGTAAGGAATAAAGGCGACGAAATTATAACCTAAAGTAGCTTTTGGGTTATTTAAGTGTGTTTTATTGACAAAATAGCTCAAAGATGGCAAAGTGAAAAACTAAATATATGTCATTATGAGTTAAACGACTGGAAAAGACGCACAACCAGGACCAAACACTATTGTAGGTGACATAGATTCACTTGCTGAACTAGTAGTAGAACAACGACGCATAAAAGCTGCACTGGAAGTGCAAAGATTAGCTATGGAAAGGGCTTTGAAAGAGGCTCAAGCACAACAAGCTGGAGAAGCCACAACAATTACACACCCAGATTGTGAGCGCTTAGATATGCTAATTAACACTTTAGATGAAACTTTTGCAGATTTTGAAAAACAAATATCTGAATTTATTGACGAAAGCGACTTACCTGAAGAATTAAAAACACGCTTAAAACAACCATTCGCAACTTACAATCAATATCGTAATTTGGGACAAGAAAGAAATTGGACACGAAGCGGATCACCCAAGCATCATTTAACAATCTTTGATAGTAGTGACCTGTTTATGGGATTCAAAGATAATCACGATATTCCAAATAACGGATATGCAATGTTTCAACCCATTTGTCGTACTATTTATCTGCCTAGGGATTTTAATCCCTATGATAACTTTGATCTCTTGGTGCTTTATCACGAGTTAGTACATGTTATGCAAGACAATCATGCAAGACACCTTTATTTTAGCAATCTTGACAAAGATATGATAGAAGAGAGAATAGATATGTATCTCAACACAGAAAGCTCTAACGCACAAAATACAAATAGGGAGGCTGAAGCTTATGGATTACAGCTAGAAACACTAGATATTATTTTTGAAGGTCAACTCCGCAGCAATAAAAAAGCTTTGAGGGAAATAAAAAATGCAAAAAAACATGCTCTTCTAAAAAAACTCATAGAAAGAGCATCCACTCATCCAGATTTGATAAATATGTTAAGGAACATATTTGATTTCGCACAGTGTTTCTTTCCAGATGGAATGCGAGGGGAATACCAACCACAATACCTAATGGCAATTAGAAATTCAGTTGATGAGAGTAAAGCAAGCGCTCCTTTCATTTAAAATTGGCGAAAAGTTAATACTCTCCTATACTAGGTTTGCTAAAACCTAATATACATATGATTAAAACTCGCTTCGCACCATCTCCAACCGGCTATTTACATGTAGGAGGGCTTCGTACCGCTCTTTACGCCTTTTTGTTTGCACGAAAAAACGAAGGCAAATTTATTTTGCGAATTGAAGATACCGACCAAAATCGGCTTGTAGAAGGCGCAACCGAGCATTTAATTGAAATGATTAAGCATTTCGATCTGCACTATGACGAAGGACCAAACGAAAAAAAGCCTTATTCAGATACTTGGGAAGGGCCAAATGGACCCTATATTCAATCTCAAAGGTTTGATTTATACAAAAAGCACGCGTCCGAATTAATTGAAAAAGGTGGCGCTTACCACTGTTTTTGTGATGCTGAAAGGTTGGAAAAACTGCGTGAGGAGCAAAAAATGCTCAAACAACCAACAATGTACGACAGGCATTGTCGCACTTTAACAAAAGAAGATTGCAACGCAAAAATCGCTGAGGGACTGAGTTTTGTGATTCGTCAAAAAATACCAACCAGCGATACTCTAAAATTTAAAGATTTAATTCGTGGCATGGTTAAGTTTGAAGGCCGACTCATAGACGATCAAGTGTTGATAAAATCTGACGGCTTCCCCACTTATCATTTGGCAAATGTGGTGGATGACCATTTAATGGAAACCACTCATGTTATTCGTGGTGAAGAATGGTTACCCAGTACGCCCAAGCATATTTGGCTCTACCAAGCCTTTGGTTGGCAAGCACCCGAGTTTGCACATATACCGCTTTTGCTAAATGCCGATAAAAGTAAGTTATCAAAACGCCAAGGAGATGTGAGTGTGGAAGCCTATTTAGAAAAAGGTTATCAAGAAGAAGCCATTTTAAACTTTATCGCCTTTTTAGGTTGGCACCCGGGTGGTGATTTAGAAAACGAAGTTTTTACTCTACAAGAGCTGATTGAGCATTTTTCTTTGGAAAAAGTGCACAAAGCCGGTGCGGTTTTTGACATCAGCAAGCTAGATTGGTTTGATTGGCAATGGCGCAGACGCAAGCATTTGGAAGCTATTGAAAAAATTGCCAAAAATTTAGATGCCAATGTTGAAATAAGCTCAACTCAAAAAGGAGAAAAAACATTCAAATTTAAAGATAAAAAAGTTGAAGAAGAATTTTTGCGGGCGCGCGTGGCGCATCTGCTGGAAATTGCGAAGCACGACTCAAGCCAAAGCCAATTAATTGAGTCGCCACGCGCGTTCCTTACGGTTGAAGAAAAAATCCTCAAAGAGCCGAAAAACATTGAAGAGTACATTAAATTTTATTTCGAGTTGCCCGAATATTCAGCCGATCTGCTCACTCACGAAAAAATGAATGTAGATTTGGAAACAGCTAAAAAGACTATTGCAGAAAGCATTAAACTGTTGGAAGTAATGCCGGAAACCGACTTTGACGACATGCAAATTATTCAAGAAAAACTTATCGCGCTAATTCAAACTATGGGTTTAAAAAATGGCCAAGTGTTGTGGCCATTACGAGCGGCCTGCACGGGTGAACCATTTTCACCGGGCACATTTGAGGTGATTTGGGTTTTAGGAAAAACAGAAACGCTTGAAAGACTTAAAAAGGCACTAACCAAGCTATAATTTTCACTACTTGCGCTATCACTTTTCGGGGCGTAGAATCAAATTACTATGAAATACACAGACCTTAAACAAATAGTGAAACACATTGTGAAGGAGATTGCTTGCCCTCACTGTGAAGCACGATACAAAGAAGATCGTTTGCACGTATTGGGCACGTTGCCTGATGAAGCGATATTTTTTACTCAGTGCATTAAATGTAAATCTCAAGTGCTTATTAATGTAGCTCTGGGATTAGAAGAAGAAGAGTCTATGCGTACAATGCCTGAAAATTTGCAAATTCAAACTGCAATTACACCTGGCATTAGTTATGATGACTTTTTAGATGTAAAAAACTTCCTACACAGCTTTAACGGTGATTTTAAAAAGTTATTTTCCCACAAAAAATAATGCGTCACGAACAATCTATTAAACAAATATTGGTTATTATTTCGGCCGCGGCAATAACCTTAGTTGGCGTAAGAATTTTTACCGACAGCGCCAAAATTCAATCCGTACTTTCTAATGTTTTTGAATCTAGTAAAGAAAAAGTGCAATCTGGTAAAGAGAGTTTAAACAACATGAAAAACACGATTGATGAAGCCGGCAACTCAATAACTAACGCAAAAAACAAAGTAGAAGAAAAAGTTGAGCAAGTTCAAAAGGCCAAAAATGATGTAGATCAAGCAATTGAATCAGTAAAAAAAGTAACCAACTAATATGAATAAATCATCTGTGAGCGACAAATTTTTATCGTTACTTTATGTGATTGGCGGAGGCCTTGGGCTTTTGGCATCACTTTTATTAACTATCGATAAAATTAGACTACTGGAAAATCCAGCAATTGATCTCCCTTGTAACATTAGCCCTTTAATAAGTTGCGGTTCTGTTATGCAAACTGCTCAATCATCGGTTTTGGGCTTTCCAAATTCACTAATTGGTATAGCAATTTTCTCTGGAATTATGACGATTGGATTTGCTATGTTAGCAGGTGGCACATTTAAAAAATGGCTTTGGCATTGCCTACAACTAACATTAAGCTTAGCAATTATTTTTGTATTTTGGTTGTTTTACCAAAGTGTATTTATTATTGGCTCACTTTGTCCATATTGCGTAGTGGTTTGGGTAGTCACAATCCCACTTTTCGTTTATACAACCGCATATAACTACCCTCAACTCAAAAAACCTTGGGTGCTTTTAAGCCTAATGTACGCTGTTATTGTGATAGCTGCTGTTTATGAATTCTGGCAATACTGGAGTTATTTGGGATAAAATGGTAAAATAGAGCAAATCTAAAATAAAAATTTGCAGCCCTTTCTCAAGCTTATAAAGCAAAAAGCCAAGCAAAATCCTAAAAGGATAGCATTTTCGGACCCTACAGAACCTAGAGTTATGCAAGCTTTAGTAAAAATACTTAAAGTTGGTTTTGCCATGCCAACTTTAGTTGGTGACGCCAAAAAAATTAGAGCAGAACTCAAAAAACACGCTATCGACCCTGCAAAAGTAGTGATTATCGATCCTCAAACAAGTAAATTCAAAGAGGAATTTGCTCAAAATTACTACGAAATTAGAAAAGAAAAAGGCATGGTTTTAAAACAAGCTCAGCTACAAATGCTAGATTCAACTTATTTTTCCACAATGCTGGTACATACCGGAAAAGTGGATGGAATGGTTTCTGGACCTAGCAAATCAACTGCCGAAAAAATACGACCCGCTTTACAAATAATTAAAACCAAAGAGCCTTTTCATAAAGTTTCTGGAGTATTTTTTATGTTATTGAAGAATAAATTCTTACTGTTTGCTGATTCCGCTATTACAATTAACCCCAATAGTCGTGATTTAGCGGAAATAGCTTTAGATACCGCTATAACAGCCAGTAAATTCAACATAACTCCTAAAGTTGCATTGCTATCATTCTCCACCAAAGGCTCAGCCAACGATAGTTTAGTAGATAAAGTAAGTGAGGCTGTGGCAATTGCTAAATACAAAAATCCAAAATTAATTATAGAAGGCGAAATGCAAGTTGATGCCGCTTTAGTGCCAGAAGTTTGCGAAATAAAGTACCCAAAAAGTAAAATAAAAGGTAACGCTAACATACTAATATTTCCAGATTTACAATCGGGTAACATTGCCTATAAACTAGTAGAAAGATTGGCTAAAGCTAAAGCAATTGGACCAATTTTACAGGGTTTAAAACAACCAGTAAACGACCTATCGCGAGGATGCTCTGCAGATGATATTGTCAATGTAACTGCAATTACAGTGTGCGAATGCCAAGACGACATTAAATACGATTTATGATTACTGAAAACCAAATTTTAGTGCTTAATGGCGGCTCTTCTAGCTTAAAATTTGAGGTTTTTAATATTGAAAGTGCGAACAACAAACTCAAAAATAACCCTAAACTCAAATCCATTTGCAAAGGCATTTGTGATGCTATTGGGCTAAAAAATAGTTGTTTCAAAATCAATATAAACGATACAAATACAGAGGAAGACATTTATATTCGCAATCATCACGAAGCTATTCAAACAACACTAGAAAAATTAAAACAGTTCGATGTTATTGGCGATGGTTCAATAAAAATCATTGGTCATAGAGTGGTGCACGGTGGAGAAAAATACACTCAAGCAACTTTAATAAATAAAAAAGTTATTAAGGAAATTGACCAATTAAGTGAACTTGCACCTCTGCATAATCCAGTAAATTTAGCAGGAATTAAAGCTTGTATAAAGCTACTACCAAAAGCAAAACAAGTAGCTGTTTTTGATACGGCTTTTTATCACTCAATGCCAGAAAAGGCTTGGCGCTACGCAATTCCTCATAAAATATACAAACAATTTGGCATCAGAAGATATGGATTTCATGGCACAAGTCACAAATTTGTAGGTGACGCGGCCGCCAAATTTCTGCGAAAAAGTAATGCAAAATTAATCACGGTTCATTTGGGTAATGGTTGTAGCATTAGCGCCGCCGTAGGCGGCCGCGCCCAAGAAACAAGCATGGGATTTACACCACTTGAAGGTGTTGTAATGGGCACCCGAAGTGGCAGTATAGACCCCTCAATCCCCCTTTTCCTTCAAGAAAAACTCCTACTTTTACCAAACCAAGTTGAAAAAATTTTAAACAAAGAATCTGGTTTACTGGCTTTGTCTGAATTAAGTTCAGACATGCGTACAATTTATGCAGCCACAAAAAAGAAAGATAAAAAGAGCATATTAGCAATTCAAATTTTCAGCTACCAGATTGCCAAAACCATTGCTTCGTACTGCACAGTTACAGGCACTCCCAACGCTATAGTATTTACGGCCAGCATCGGCGAAAATGCACATTATGTTCGCGCCCAAGTATGTGAATATCTGGAATTTTTGGGTCTTAAATTAGACAAAAAAAAGAACCTAGCACCACATACAAAAGATAACTTAAATAGAATAATTTCCACCTCAAATAGTAAAGTTAAAGTTTTGGTTATTGCCACAAATGAAAACTTGCAAATTGCCGAGGAAAGCGTAAAAAACATTCATGCCTCGTAAAACGAAAAAAATCCTTATCCTCACCTCAAGTATGGGTAATGGGCACTTAAGCCCTGCCGAGGCTGTTCAACAAGCCTTAAACCAGCTTTACCCGCGCCAATACAAAATAGAAATTATTGATATTCTAGCTTTGCTCAACAAGCACATAAATAACATCACACAAAAAGCACTTTATAACGCTGTGCAACACGCTCCCTACTTATACAAGTTAGTTTACAGTCAATTCGACCGCAAAAATCAAATGAAGATGCTGAATTTTATTCAATACCCTTTGATACACAAAAAAATTCAAACATTTTTAAGCAAGCAAAATCCAGATTTAATTTTATCCACTTACCCAATTTGGGACTACAATATTGTAAAAGTGAATAATCGACACAAAACCCCTCCACCCTTTATAAGCCTAATTACAGATTCAATAAATGTTCATAGCGCTTGGTTTACTGCCGATGTTAATTACCATTTTGTGCCCAATCAAGACACCAAAAAAGAGCTAATTAAAGCCGGAATTAAGGCAAACAAAATTCATGTTACGGGTTTACCAATTAGACTTCAATTTGGCTCCAAAATTAACAAACGCCAAATTTTTCAGGAATTTCATTTAATACAAAACAAAAAAACAATCGTCTTTTTAGTAACAGCCGAAAATACAAACAAAGCGCTCAAGCAACTAAAAGAAATTCTCAAAACTCGCCCAAACGACAATATTATTGCTGTTTGCGGAAATAATAAAAAAATTCACGAAAAATTATCACAAACAAACTTTCCACCTAATGTAAAAATTTGCTCATTCTTAAAAGATTTACACAAACTTATAGCCGTTGCAGACATTGTAATTAGTAAGGCTGGAGGCTCTATAGTGCAAGAATGTATAGCCATGAAAAAACCAATAATTCTCAGTCAAATTATTCCCGGCCACGAAGAAGGCAATGCAACTTTAATCACAAAGTACAAACTAGGTATTGATGCCACTTTGCCCACCACTAGCATTACCCAAGCAATTGAAAAAACCTTTAAAGACTACGATAAATTTGTAGAACGCATCAAAAAACACTCCAAACCAAAAGCCGCCTTAGAGGCTAGCAAAACCATCCACAAACTATTGGGCGGTAAAACTCTATAAATCTATTTCGTAGATCTTTTGCGCATCTAGCACATAAGCTTTATTCGTTTCCTTATCAATGTAAAAGTCTCTCAACTCACCTACATTGTCTAAAATATATTGGTTGTTATAAACCAATTGATTCTTTTGAGTGTCTTTAAAATAGTTATACAAACGAGATCCGCCTGCATCCAAAACAAACAATTGGCTAGAATCAGCATCTGTCCAAATTTTCACAGCGTTTTGAGGTTTTGTAAAAGGCTCTTTCTTAATTGGCATATCCACTTTGCTACCACCAAATAACCTTGTTATATAGCCATCTTTCGACAACACATACACCGATCCATCTACCACAAAAGAAACTGCATCTTTTACATCTCCATCCACTAAATAAGCCTCCGCAGCAGAGAATTTTTCACGCGCACCACTGTAAGTATATTTCCAAATTTGATTATTCTCGCTATCCAACAAATAAATTCTGTTTCCCCAATCCTCAATATCAACAGATTTATGAAACACCTGCTCCTCTGTATCCATAAAATTTATTGTGCCATCCTTATATTCCAAAACCTTTCCAGACTTGGTTAAAAACGCCAAAGAGCCTCTATCGTCAAAGCTTGTACCAGCAATCACCACTTCAGATTGATCTAAAGTAAGCGGATCTTTTAACTCGTTTAACACCAATTCATACAAACCATTATATTCAAACACAAACAAATGCCCCACCTTACCCGCAATTAAGCCCAAAGCGCTCACATTATCTCGTTTTGTAGTTAAGTCAGCATAAACAGTAGGATTGCTAACTCGTTTTACATTATCCAATAAATCTTTTGTTTCTTGAATTGAAACCAATAACTCATTAGCCTTATTTCTATAATAACCCGATTCTAGCACTTCCATAGCCTTAGATTCCGCATTTGAAAGTGTAACTCCTGCCGATTCTTTATCGTACTGACCCTGTGTTTTCGCAGTATCAATATTTTCCTGAACACCTGCCAATGTCTCGTTAAGCGTCAAAACATAAGCATTCTTATCTGCTTGACCTCTTACATACCAAATACCAAAAGTTAAAATCAAAACCACCACTATTAAAAGTACCAAAATTCTTTGTTTGTTCATTTTTCCTTGGCGAAATCCCTGAAAAAAATCACTAGCGCTGTACTTTAAATCTGCCAATGCTGGAGCCGAAAACCATTTTTTAAATTTATATGTACGCTTAGTAATACCTCCCGAAGAAACCAATTCCTCTTCTCGCTCCTCAACAACATCTAATTTTGGAATATCATCTTCATCAAAATCATTTTGCTCACCTTTTTTAAACATAATGGCTGCCAATCCCACTTTTCCTAAAATTTCAGTAGAAATTAAATCCTTTAAATCACCCAACACGCCCACAACATCACTCTCAGTTGAAGCCTTTGCTAAGTCATTTTTAGTCATATACCTCAACAAACGAGTTGAAGAAAAAATAACCACATCACCCAATTCTATAGTTCCACTAGCAATATTATTGAAAATATCCTCATTATCAGCCCCATCCGACAAACCATCGGTTACAGAACTAACAAATTTGCGTCTAATTAAATAAGCCTCCGAGTCTCCACATTGAGTTAAATGCAAAATTCCATTTTGAAAAACGGCAATCAAAACATTCAAATTACCAATATAGCCCGACATTTTACCACTCTTAATTTTCTTTAATTTTTTATTAACTTCCTTTAATGCTTCCTCAAAACGATCATAAGTATCTTCTGTTTGACTAGCCTCAAAATACATCTCTCTAACGGTATCAAAAATCACATCCCCTATTTTTTGGGCATCAGCAGGATTGTTTTGAACCTCAACACTTACAAATAAGTGCCCTTCTCGAGCCTCATCTTCTTCGCGAATGTCGTAAGCATAATTCTCTAAAAATGCCTCTTCATCACGGCCTACAAACAAAAATTCGTAATTTAGTACAATTGACATGGAAAAATCCCTTTAAATCTTGCAAAAATATAGCACACTCATATAGTCATTGAAAAGTGAGATTTTAATAATATTGACACAGCATAAGCTACTCTGTATGCTCCTACCGCATTTGAAAAAGTACAAGAAATACATCAATCAACATGTTAGGAAAACTTAAAAAACGAAAGAGGCTTCGGAAGCATGGCTTTTTAAAGCGCATGGCAACCGGTGATGGACGTAAAGTTTTAGCACGACGCCGAGCCAAAGGCAGAAAACAGTTAACTGTTTCTGTAAACTCAAAATAGCCAGCTCGTAATGCTTGCCAAAAAATTTCGGCTACAAACTAGCGAAGTCAAAAATGTACTTAGTACAGGAAGCACGCACAGAAGCAGGCTTTTTATAGTTAGGGCTCAAAAAGCACCTCAGTCTGCCAACCATCAATTTGCAACTGTTATTAGTAAAAAAATGTCTAAGAAAGCAGTTGTACGCAACCTTTTAAGACGGCAAATTTACGATATTCTGCGTTTAAACAAGAATCTTTTAGAAAAAAGTGATAAACTACAAATCATATTGATTCCAAAAAAGAACTGTCTCACACAAACATACAAAGAACTGGAAACTGATATAATATTTATTCTTCAAAACATAGAAAAATGGCTAAACATTTAAAAAACATCCTACTCTTCCTTGCGATATTCATCATTATCAATAGTGTAATTAATACATTTTGGGGACCAGAAAAGGACGCTCCTGCAAACAATACTGGCTTAGTAGTACAAACAACAGAAACAGAATATGCGATTAATAATATTGTTGCTTTAAACCTCGAAAACAATACTACCGACACAATTGAATTTAAAAATGATTGTCCAGAAGAACCCTTTACAGTAATCAAATATGTGGATGGTGAATGGCAAGAAAAACATGCCAGCCCGGAAATTGAATGTATAAGTGATACAACTTTTAAGTTACAACCAGGTGAAAAAACCACTGTGGTTTACGATAATTGGAATTTTGCCCTATTTAGCGACCTCGGAAGATACAAAATTCAAGTTGATACATTAAGAAACGGCGAAGAAAAAGCATATGAATCAAATGAATTTAGCGTTACAGAACAAGGATTTTTCTCACTCTTTTGGATAAGACTATTTTATCAACCAATTTATAATGTGTTGATGTTTTTAGTTAGTGTAATGCCAGGTTTAAACCTTGGTTTAGCCATCATTTTATTAACAGTTATTATTAGAACAATTCTTTTAATCCCATCTCAAAAGGGTTTGAAATCTCAAAAGAAGATTCAAGACCTACAACCTAAACTAGATGAAATTAAGAAAAAATACGCAGGAGATCAACAAAAAATAGCTGCCGAAACAATGGCAATTTGGAAAACACACAAAGTAAACCCGCTTAGCAGCTGTTTGCCAATGTTTATTCAATTACCATTCTTAATTGCCCTCTTTTATGTGGTACAAACTGGTTTAAACCCCGATAGTGCGCATTATTTGTACGAGCCACTCAAGAGTTTTGAATTACACAATATTAGCACTTACTTTTTAGGCTTAAACCTAACAAAAGTGAATATGTATGTATTGCCGTTAATTGTTGGAGGATTGCAGTTTTTACAAATGAAACTAACAGCTCCAGGTGGCAAAAAACAACAGAAATCTAAAGAAGCAAAAAACGAAATGCAATCTGCAATGGGTATGATGACATATATCATGCCTGTAATGATCGCCGTGTTTACTGCGACTTTACCTGCAGCTGTAGGTATATATTGGGGTACATCAACCTTGTACGGAGTGTTGCAACAGTTGGTTGTAAATAAGAGTAAAACCCCAACTCATCCCGAAAATTCATCGGATGTAAAAGTGAAAGTTTTGGACAAAAACTAAGCAAATTTTACACTATTGCTAAAAGAAATGATTCTGGTAGAATCTTAGCACCTAAAACAAGATACATGGATATTCAAAAAACATTTGAGGGAGTGCTAAAAGAACTTTTAGACTCAGTTGGCCTAGATTACACCAAGTGCAGTGTAACCGAGGGTGAAGACGGCCAAAGCTATCGAGTAAATATCGACAGCGAGGATCCAAGCATGTTAATTGGCTACCATGGCGAAAATCTGTTGGCACTACAGCATGTTTTAAAAGTAATTTTGTGGAAAAAACTTAATCGCTCTGATTTTAGTTTAGTTTTAGATGTAGATGAATACCGCAAACGCCAAGAAGAGAATGTTTTAACTCTTGCAGAGCGCAAGGTTGAAATAGCTCGCAACACCAATACAGACCAAAAGTTAGCTCCTATGTCTCCTTATTTCCGCAGAATTGTTCACACACATTTGGCGAAACCAGAATACGAAGACATTACAACTGAGAGTATTGGCGAGGACGATAGACGCCAAGTGATCATCAAAGTTAAATAATAATGAAGAAAAAATTAGCCATTTTATTTTTAGCACTGATAGTTTTTCAGACGCCGATATCTCTGGCAGAAGAAAAATCATTTTTTCATGATGTTCCAAATGGCGAAGAAAACTTTGTTGCTATTCAATATTTATACGATCAAAGCATTGTTAGTGGCTATCCCGATGGCAGTTTTCAGCCAGACAAATCCGTTACCCGTGCTGAGGCACTCAAAATAATTATGTTGGCGTTTGATGTTCCTTTAGAGAAAGGGAAAGCCGAACAAGTGACCGAAGAAACAACATTTACGAATTTAGAAACGGGGAAAGTAGAAATAGTGGAAACAGTTAAAGTTGTGGCCGAGCCAAAAGTTGAATCCCCTAGCGAGTTTTCTGATATTGATGAAAATGCTTGGTATATTGATTTTATACAAAGTGGAATAGATCATAAGCTAATTAACGGTTATGAAGACGGCACTTTTCGCCCTCATGACAATATCAATTTAGCAGAAGCGCTTAAAATAAGTCTTTCGGCAAACAAAACAAATGTGGATTCACTTACTGCACCAGATGAAATTTTTACTGATGTAAAAAAAGAAGACTGGTTTAGTGCATTTGTATTTTATGCAAAAGAGCACCAGTTACTAGATATCTCTTTAGATAACACCATCAACCCTGCACAACAAATGACTCGTGGTAAGCTGTGCGAGCTTATCTATCGCATTTTAAAAAGCAAAGAGGGTTATGGTTTTGGCGTTGCAACTTATTATGGCGACGGTGCAAATGGCGCTCGCACAGCGTCTGGAGTTGCTTTAAACAACGCGACTTTTCAAGCCGCTCACAAAACGCTTCCTTTTAATACAGTGATAAG